>JBBRLT010000054.1:0-23396 GCA_038231235.1 Terriglobales bacterium | reverse complement strand
GAAGAAGTTGGCCAGCCGTAGACCCTGCGCCTCATCGCCAATGGCGACGTCGCGCAGGTCAAGCAGCACCTTCTTGCTGTCCTTAGCATCGCCCTTAGTCAGGGACTTCAACTTGCTCTCGATCTCGTTGACGCGCTCCTTCGTCAGCTCGTTCGGCTTCAGATAGAGGATGCTGGCGTTCTCGTAGAGCTGCTCGTTCAGCTCCGGAACCGCCACATTGCTGCGCGTGAGCGTAATCTTCTCCGGCTCCGGCTTGCGCGGACGCACCAGAGCAATATTGACCGTCGTGCCGGCCGGCCCTTCCAGCATCAGCCGGATCATAGCCAGCGACATCTCCCGCGTGGACTGATCGTTGACGGCTTCGATCAGGTCTCCGTCCTGGATCTGCTGCTTGTCTGCGGGCGATCCGCCAATCACGGAGATCACCGTCGCATATCCATAACGCTTCGAGACGTTGATGCCGACCTGCGCCGTGCCCTCGCTCAGGTGCTGCTTGTACAGCTTGTACTCGGCCGGGGTCAGGTAGCTTGAGTCAGCATCGAGCGACTCCAGCAGTCCGTGCAGCGCGCCGATGGTCACATTGTTCATATTGGGGTCCACGACGTAGTCGTTCTGAATCCTGTTCAGAACCTCGCTGTAGACCTCCATCTCTTGGTAGGCGCCGTCCTTCTCCTTCTGATCCGCACGCACGCTTCCCGGCCGCAGGCCACCCCAGACGGTAAGCAGAAGAAGGACGACCGAGATCCCAAAGATGGAGCGCTGGAACGACTTGGACATAGACCACCTGTAGTCAAAATGATAGCGCAGAGTGCCATCCTGCCACCTACACTTCCGTGGTACCCGGTGGATGCAGTGCTTTATTGGACGGATGGGAAGGCGCTTCGCGTCGAAATGACGGCTACCACCGCTAGATGTCTCCGTGCACATACCCTTCGCAACTTGCACGCTGTATCGCCACGCGCTACAGTGTAGACGTGATTCGGGCTGGAAGCATAAAGGGTTGAAGGCCTTCTTCGAGGCTGGGTCGAAGAAGGGTATCCAGCCAAAACACGAATCGCGCCTGCGTCTGCAACTCACCGTGCTGGACCGGGCGAAGTCGGCACAGGACATGAATGCGCCCGGCTGGCTGCTGCATCCCCTGAAGGGAAAGGATGCGGGCCGCTGGAGCGTATGGGTCAACGGCAACTGGCGCGTGACCTTCGAATTTGACGGCGGGGATGCCATCCTCGTGGACTATCAGGATTACCACTAGAGAGGAGCATAAACATGCCCATGCACAACCCCGCTCATCCGGGCGAGATTCTAGCCGAGTACATGGCAGGCCGCACCGTCACCGAGGTGGCCGGCCACATTGGAGTCAGCCGGGTAACGCTGTCCCGCGTGCTCAATGGCAAGGCAGCCGTCTCGGCCGAGATGTCAATTCGCTTGGCAAAGGCCTTCCGGACGAACCCGACTCTCTGGCTCGACCTGCAGGTACAGCGCGACGTGTGGGAGGCCAGCCAGAAGGACCTGAATGTAAAGCCGCTGCCGCCGGTCAAGGCAGCGTAGCGACCCGGTCAGCGTCGCGACCCGGTCTGGGAACAACCCATGCGGCGACGAGCGATCGTGGCCGGTGGCGCGAGGGCTGAAGCGGGGCTGGTGCGTCAGTCAACCCACGGCACATATCGCCTGTGCGGACTGAGGCGCCCACCGGTTACAACCCTTGGATGGACAGTTCTTGGTGGCGGTGGACGGAATCGAACCGTCGACCTACGGGTTATGAGTCCGTCGCTCTAACCATCTGAGCTACACCGCCAAGGGGCCGGAGGACGCTACGCAGGCCAGTCTTTATCTTAGGGAAGCCCTCAGGGTGCGTCAATCTCACACGGTCGGAGCGATCGCATGCTTCGGCCGCCGTCGCGCATGTCGATTTGTATCGCTCGACACCCAAGAGATCGTCGAGCTGAGGAACTCAAAGATCGGGCATTACCGGGTCCAGCATGCGCATCATTGCAAACGCCCCCCAGATCTAGCAACAGTCGTGTCTGACCGTGGGGCGCGTGAGGGCAGCCCAGTAGACAAGGGCAACCAATCTAGGACCTGCCGCTCGATCCAGACCACATTGAGAGTTGGGCTTCAAAGAGCTGGCTGGCTCCTAGGACGACTTTCGGCACTCCCCGTATAGGTCTGAGGGCGCCCCATGCACGCCGAGGGCAGGAAAACTCGCCCCGCAGCAGTGGCCGCCCACAGGTCCTCCAGGGGCGGCGATCCCAGTTCCGGGGGCCACGGTTCTTGATATGACGAAACAGTCACACACGCTGTACAGCCACCCAGCTGCAGGACGATCATGAGCTCCTGAGCCAATCGCTTCTTTGTATCGAAAGATTCTTCTTTGCTCCGAAAGCCAGGACTGGAGATGCAGAGTGCGTACGCGTCATACCCGTAATCGAGTGTGACCGCGCCACCCTGGCTTGTGGTTTTCAGTCTGCCCAATAATTCGCCCGTGGGGGAGAGGACGATGACTTGCGCTCCGGGGATCACCGCTCCGCTCGGGTCCTGAACGACAAGCGTCACCGGTCGCGACGCCACGCTCTGGGCCCAGGCGTGCGGCAAGCCAGTCAGGACGAACAGAATGACCGGCAGCCACCGGCAAGGCATTCGCTTCATAGCGTCATTCTTTCTTCCATCGGGAACAGCAAAAGCATACTCCCCTCATCTGCCAGCCCTCTGCTACCCTCTAGGCACTTGTGGAGCCCACGCCGTCTCCCAGCCCTTCGGGCGTTTTGGAGGAAGGACCCATGGCGACAACCCGCCATCTGATGTGTGCCCCGGATCACTTTGGCGTCGAGTACGTCATCAATCCGTGGATGGTGGGTCACGTCCATGACACTTCCTCGACCGTAGCCATCGACCAGTGGAACGCGCTGCACGCTCTGGTAAGCCAGCACACCGAAGTTGCGGTGCTACCGGCCATGGTTGGTCTTCCCGATCTTGTCTTCACTGCGAATGCGGCCGTGCTGTGTGGACGTACCGCCGTGCTCAGCAGCTTCCTGCACCCGGAGCGGCAGGCAGAGGAGCCCTGCTTTCATGCCTGGCTCACCAGAGACGGCTTCGCGGTGCATTCCCTTCCCCGCTCCGTGCACTTTGAAGGGGCCGGCGATGCGCTCTTCGATCGTGCGCTGCCGCTGCTGTGGTTCGGGCACGGCGTCCGCTCCTCGCTCGCTGCGCTCCCCTATCTCGAACGGCTGCTCCGGGCTGAGCTGCCCGCGCTCGAGGTGCAGCCGCTCGAACTGCTGCAGTCGCGCTTCTATCACCTGGACACCTGCTTCTGCCCGCTCGAAGGCGGTGCGCTGCTGTACTACCCGGTTGCCTTCAGCGCCGCCAGCCGGCGTGTCATTGAGGCCCGTGTTCCAAGCCATTTGCGCCACGCCGTCTCCGAGCAGGACGCGCTCGACTTCGCCTGCAATGCCATCAACATCGGCCAGCATGTGATCCTCAACCGGGCCAGCAGCGCGTTGCATGAGTGGCTCGCGCAACGCGGCTTCCTTGTGCATCAGACGCCCACCAGCGAGTTCCTCAAGGCAGGGGGATCCGCGAAGTGTCTCTCGCTGTCGTTGTGCGAAGGGATCGGAGAGGATGGACGGGGCTCCGGTCCCGCATGATCGCTACCCTCGCTGTCATCCCCGCTCGCCTCGCCTCCACCCGTCTGCCACGTAAGGTGCTGCGCGAGATCGCTGGCAAGCCCATGTTGCAGTGGATCGTGGAGGCCGCGCTCCAATCGCCGCTGCTGGACCGCGTGGTGGTGGCGACCGATGCGGACGAAGTGATGGCGCTTGCCCGCCAGCAGGGCTGGGAGGCGATGATGACCTCGCCAGAGCTGCAGAGTGGCTCAGACCGCGTGCACGCGGTTGCCCGGCAGCTACCCGCAGAGATCATCCTGAACATCCAGGGCGACGAACCGATGCTGCGTCCTGCGCATATCGAGTCGCTGCTCGCGCCGTTCGCACGCCCGGAGATCGATGCGCAGGTCAGCACACTCTGGACACCCTGCACGCCGGAAGAGATCGCCGACCCCAACGCGGTGAAGGTAGTGCTGGCCGAGGATGGCCGCGCCCTCTACTTCTCCCGCGCCACCATCCCGCATGACCGCGACCGCGCCGGCAAAATCGTCTACCGCAAGCACCTCGGCCTCTACGCCTACCGCCGCGCCGCGCTCGATCGCTTCGCCACACTGCCGCCGCACCCGCTCGAAGTCAGCGAGCGGCTGGAGCAATTGCGCCTGCTCGCACACAACATCCCTATCTACGTAGAGCAGACACCCTACACCAGCATCGGCGTCGATACGGAAGCAGATTTGCAGCGCGTATCCGCGCTGCTTGCGAAATAGCTGACGCGAGGTAGAAATGCTCGAAATAGACTTGGAAAATTTGTTCGCACGAACGCTTGGAGCGGATGAGAATGACGACGATGCTTGGAATGCGGTAACAGAGCTTCGAAGAACAGGATCGCGAGAAGTCTTTGAGAGGGCGGCTTCTTGGCTTAGTGCCAAAGACCCGGAGCGCCGCTCGAGCGCAGCGCAGATACTCAGTCAACTTGGCAAAAACGTTGAGCATCCAGAGACACAATTTGCTGAAGAATCCTACGTTCTGCTCACCGATCTCCTGCAACACGAGCATGAGGACCAAGTCCTTGAGGCGCTGCTGATCGGGTTGGGACATATCGGCAAAGTACACGCTGTCCCAAACATCGCAGAATTTTCCGAGCATCCAGCCGGCAAGGTGCGGTTTGCTGTGGCGTTCGCTATCAGCTGCTTTCCCGATGATTCTCGCTCGGTGCTATCTCTCATTGACCTCACTTGCGACTCTCTCGCTACCGTTCGCGATTGGGCGACCTTTGGGTTAGGAGTTCAGAGCGTGTCCGATTCACCTCAAATCCGGGAAGCGCTACTGAAGCGTGTAACGGATCTCGACGAGGACACGCGCGAGGAAGCAATCGTCGGTCTCGCAAAGAGGAAGGATTTGCGAATCTTGCCCGCGCTTTCTGCATTGCTGGCCAATCCGGGCACGTCGGTGCGAGGCTGTGAAGCGGTTTGCTATCTCCTAGATCTAGAGGACACCCCAGAGCGCTGGACAAATGCTGATCACCTCGCGGTACTTTTTGCAGCGGTTCCTGAACTAAAGGACCCGGGGTCAAAAGGAACCCGGGTCAAACCCAGCAATCGTGGTTAGACTGCGCGGCACAGACCTGTAAACTAGCGCCATGAGCGCCACCGCCACCACCGCCCCGGCTGCCCCCGCCTTCGCCGCCCGCATCGGCCGCATCGAGATCTCTGCCACCATGGCCGTCACTGCAGCAGCCACCAAGCTGCGCGCAGAAGGCGCAAAACTGGTCGATTTCGGCGCCGGCGAGCCGCACTTCGCCACGCCGCGCCACATCAAGGACGCGGCCATCGCCGCCATCGAGGCCAACGTCTCCCGTTACACCGTCGTCTCCGGCACCGCCGAGGTGCGCAAGGCCGTCGTGGAGCGCCACGCTGCCGACTTCGGCTCCAACTACTCGCCCGAAGAGGCCGTCTTCACCACTGGCGGCAAGCTCGCCCTGTTCAATGCGATAGAAGTGCTGGTCGATCATGGCGACGAGGTCATTCTGCCAGTTCCCTACTGGGTCTCCTACAAGGACATCATCCAGTTTGCTGGCGGCACGCCGGTCTATCTTCAGACAGAGGAGAGCGAGAACTTCCGCATCACCGCCGACGCCATCGAGCGCGCCATTACACCACGCACCAGGGCCATCATCCTCAACTCGCCGTCAAATCCGGCTGGCTCGGTCATCGCGCGCGCGGATCTCGAACGCATTGTCCAGCTGGCGCATAGCCGTGGCATCTACCTGATGCTGGATGAGTGCTACATCTACCTGCAATTCCACGAAGCGCCCTTCTCTGCCGCATCCATCACCGCGGCGAAGGAGCACGTGATTGTGCTCGGCTCGCTGTCGAAGACCTATGCCATGACTGGCTGGCGCGCCGGCTTCGCCCTTGCTCCCAAGCCCATCATCACCGCCATGAGCAAGCTGCAGTCACAGTCCACCTCATCCAGTGCGGCGATGGTGCAGAAGGCAGCGGTCGCTGCGCTGACCGGCTCGCAGGAATGCGTCCGCGAGATGCGCGCCGACTACATCCGCCTGCGCGACCAGATCGTCGCCGGGCTGCGCGACATCCCCGGCATCACGTGCACCATGCCGGAGGGCGCCTTCTACGCCTACCCCAATGTCACCGGCCTGCTGCAGAAGTCGGGCATTGCCACCCCCACGGAACTGAGCACACGCCTGCTGTATGAGGCTGGCGTCGTGGTTGTGCCGGGAGAAGCCTTCGGCACCCACCAGCACATCCGGCTCTCCTACGCGGTCTCCCAGAAGGACGTGGAGGAAGGCCTGGAGCGCTTGCGTCAGTTTGCGGCCAAACTTTAGAGGCTGCGGTGAAGATCGCCGCAGCCTCCTTCTCCATCCATATCCCGAGTCAAACGGATCGGGGCTGCCTCACCGGCCCTCGTCGCCATCAGGCCGGCTCTCCTGAACCGTCGCCTTCGGCAGGAGCCCGCCTTCCGGCGTGAAGATGACCGAACACTCAACGATAACTGGTATGGCCAAAGGATAGCCGGGCAAGAGGTCGCCCGCAGCGGCTGCGTCAGCAATGTCTTTCGAAGATTTGAGCAGGCGCGCCCTTCCTGGCTTGAAGTAAACCAGATTGATCTGCCATATGGGACTATAGGCGATGTCGGTGTTGTTGGGACCAGTAGGATGGGGGGATGAGTTCAGTATGTTCGGTTGAATGAACGTACCGTTAAATGCCGTTGGCGCCCCCCCTGGAAAGACAAAGAACTGATCCGCGATGGCACTATTGTTGGGCGGGGTTGTAAGGGTAGCGAAATTCTGGGGGATATAGTTGGAGTTATTGGCCTTCGCCAGGAATTTGGCGAGCGGGACAAAAGCTCCCCCACTGGCTGCTGGGTCCACCCCGACCTCCGGTGTGATGTAGATGGCCGGCTGACCGCCGAAATAGCCTATTGTCGCAGGCAGGGTCGTGGTTGCAGACACCGGGCGGCCGGCCCTGAAATCGTTCAGCACGTCACGCAATGGGGCTGGGACTTTCTGGTCGTCACTATCCTGTGCATGTGCGAAGGTCCCCGAAAGGGCAACCATGCCGATTGCGGTTAGGGCAAAGCCTTTGACGTAAAGCCGTTGACGGCGGCAAACATTGGCCGAGCTGACAGCGAGACTTGTTATCGAATTGCAATTCATTAGAAAACACCTTTCGTGGGTTGGGCCGCGCACCGTACGCGACGGACAGTTTTTCGCAGGTGAGTCTTCCCGAATCGCGGTAGCAGCCGGAAGTCTCGCAGCAAAAGGAGAGGGGAGGTGACGCGTACTGCCATGCAAATAGGAGCGGGCTGCCGGACGAAAGGTTACAAACCTTTGCACAAATCTCAGCTCTTCCGCCCTACGCTCACGATTCCCAGCCGTATGTTCTCCCCGATCCTGCCAGTCGCGTCTCCCGCTGATTGGCACAGCGGCTGAGGCCGATGGCCCCCGCCTCTTCTCATCTGAATGCTAATTTCACCGAGAGTGCATGCGTGACGGCTGCATCATCTCCCGTGTGATCACCAGAGGCAGCAGCGCGAGGACGAGGGCGACCCCGAGCCAGCCCAGTGGGAGTTGCACGGCGCGCACTCCCAATCCATGGGCGAACAGTTCTGCACTGCGCATCGCAGGCGAGGGAGCCGTCGCACTCACTGCTGTCACCGCGAGCCATGCGTAGTTCAGCAGCAGCGCCGCAGCTGCCGCGACGGCCAGCATCGCCAGGCAAACGCCCGGAAGCGCGCGCCGCCAGGGAAAGGCAATCGGCGCGGGAACATAAGCCAACGCCGGCCCCGCATCCTGCCGCACCCGCTCCGTCTGTATCCGTCCCATCACAGCAGCTACGAAGCCGGAAGAAGGCGCCAAACTATCAGCCGGTCCAAAGCTGCGAGTGAGAATGCTGTCCAGCTCGTTGTCTTCTTCTCTTTCCGCCATCACAACACCACCTTTGATTTCAGCTCTTTCTCCGCCCGCGGCGCTGGAGCCGACATGCCCTCGGTCATCGCGAACCGTTGGGACAGCTTGGCCCGCAGCAGTGCGCGCCCACGGTAGAGCCGGGCCTTCACCGTGCCCTCCGGCACACCCAGGCTACGCGCGGCACGCGGCACATCCATCTCATGGAAGTAATAGAGCAGCAGCGCCTCGCGATACTTGGCCGGCAGCGCCAGCACCGACTGCCGCACTGCGCGATCGCGCTCGTCTGCCTCAAAGGCCGCGCTGGCCGATGATGGGTCAGCGGGCTCCGGTGCATCGTCCAACGCGACCATTCGCTGCGGAATCCGCCGCAACTCGCTGCAGTACAGGTTGGTCGCAAGTGAGAACAGCCAGGTCGAGAAGGCCGCGTCTCTACGGAACCGGCCCAGGCCGCGGTAGGCGCGCAGAAATGCCTCCTGGGCCAGCTCCTCGGAGCGGCCGCGGTCGCCGCAAAAGCGGTACGCCAGATTGACCAGCGGCCCTTGCCAATGCTGAACGATGGTTGCGAACGCAGCCTGGTCGCCAGCCAGCACGCGCCCCACTGCAGCATCGTCCTCCGCTGCGCGGGCATCCTTTCCCGCATTGGCCGCAATCGTCAAGGTCAACTCGCACTCCTAGAGAACAGTACGACCATCGCGGCCAGCTCGCCGTTGCATTTTTTCTTCTGCAAAAAAAACGCAACCGCCACTCAAGACGCTCGGTCATACCTGTCGCAGGCTGGAAATCGGCCGCACAGGAGATTCCCATGTACATGTTTCGTCCGGAGATCATGGTGTTTGTCTGGCTCATCTTCAGCGCCGTAGGGCTCTTCTCGTTCCTTTCCGTGAAGACGTATGTCGACGGGCGCCGTAAAGAGCGTGAGTCCTACTACAAGAGTGAAATCATGCGCCGCATCGCAGAGACCCAAGGGGCAGGCGCTCCCGCTGCGATCGAACTATTGCGCGAGGAGGAGTCGATCCAAACCCGCAAGCGGTTGGAGGGGCTCAAACTGGGTGGCCTGGTCACCGCTGCCGTAGGTATCGGTCTGATGATCTTCCTCTTCTTCGCAGACGACTCTCATCCCCATGTCGCCTTTCTCTGCGGACTCATCCCGCTGCTGGTGGGTGCGGCACTGCTGGCCTATGTCTACACGATGGCTGGCCGGGCGACGAAATACGCCTGATTGGGCCACACCGAAGCTGCGCCTGCAAGGTTCCTCAGTCGATCATGGGTCTGGACTGCTTCCCACCTTAGTCCAGTGTTGTAACCGGCAGCGTTCCGCTACGATAACCAGACGATGGCCACCCCCCAGTTCTGTCCCATCATCTTGGCCGGAGGCAGCGGCACCCGCTTCTGGCCCCGCAGCCGCAAGGCGCGCGCCAAGCAGGTGCTTGCCCTGGACGGCGAGCGCACCATGATCCAGCGCACGGTCGACCGCCTGGCTCCGCTGGTTTCGTCCCATAGCGCCTGGGTCATCACCAACGACCTGCTCTCTTCCGCCATCTGCCTGCAGTTGGACTGCGTTCCAGCAGACCAGGTTCTGCGCGAGCCGGCTGCCCGCAACACCGCGCCTGCAGCAGGACTGGCTGCGTTCCTGGTGGAGCGGCAGAACCCGGATACCGTGCTCGGCATCTTCCCGGCCGACCACGCCATCGCCGATGAGCCGAAGTTTCTCGACACACTGCGCCGCGGCATCGCCCTGGCAGCAGCCGGCGAAAACATCATCGTGCTGGGCGTACAGCCCACCTGCGCCGAAACTGGCTACGGCTACATTGAGACCGGCAGTGCCCTTGAGCCCGGAGTGCAGCGGGTTCGCCGCTTCACCGAAAAGCCGAACCATGAGAAGGCTGAGGAGTTCGTCGCGGCCGGCAACTTCCACTGGAACAGCGGGATCTTCCTATGGTCTGCGCGCACCCTGGCCAACGCCATGCGCGAGCACCTGCCAGAGACTGCTCCCTACCTCGAAGAGATCGCCGCCGCCTACGGCACACCTGGCTTCGACGGCGTCTTCGCAGAGCTCTACCCGCAGTGCGAGAACATCTCCGTTGACTACGCCGTGCTCGAACCCCGTTCAGCGAAGGGCGAGCACCACTCCAACCTCTATTGTCTGCCCGCGGACTTCGGCTGGAACGATCTCGGCTCCTGGGCCGCGCTCTATGAGCATCAACTGGCGCAGCAGTCCGCCGCACCTGGCGCGAACATCATTGAAGCCACAGGAAGCATCGCCATCAATGCCCACGGCAACTACGTCTACAGTCCGCAGAAGTTCATTGCGCTGGTCGGCGTCGAAAACCTGGTGGTGGTCGACACCGGAGACGCGCTATTGATCACCTCACGCGAGCACTCCCAGGATGTCGGCAAGGTGGTCAAGCAACTCATCGCGGAGGGCAAGACCGACCTGGTGTAGCACCGTGAGGCGGCCCCCTTTCTCCTCCTGCTTAAGGCCCTTGCCCGTAGAATGGCCGGAGCATGTCGACTCCTCCTATCAAATTCGGCACCGATGGCTGGCGCGGCGTCATCGCCGACGATTTCACCTTCGCCAATGTCCGCATCGCCGTCAGTGCTATTGCGAACTACGTGCTCGCGTTCGAAGACCCGGCCAAAGGTATCTTCATCGGTTACGATACCCGCTTCGGATCGCCCGCCTTTGCACGCACGGCGGCGCAGGTCGTTGCCGGCGCCGGCATTCCGGTACGCCTTGCGCCCGGCGTCACCCCCACGCCAGCCCTCTCCTATGCCGTGCGCCATTCGGGCGCCGCCGGCGGCATCATGATCACCTCCAGCCATAACCCATTCCAGTGGAATGGCGTGAAGTACAAGGCCAGCTATGGCGGCTCCGGCTCACCCGCCATCATGGCGAAGATTGAGCAGGCGCTGGGTCAGCCGCTGCGCGCGGCAGCGCAGCCTGCTGCCATCGTTGAGGAGGACTTCACCACTCCGTACGTCGCGGCCATCTCGCGCTTTGCCAATCTCGATGCCATTGCGGGCTCTGGCCTGCGCTTCGCCATCGACGCCATGTACGGCGCAGGCGCGGGCGTGCTCGCCGGCATCCTGCGTCCGCTCGGCGTTGACCTGGTCGAGATTCGCGCCAATCACGACCCACTCTTCCCCGGCATCAACCCAGAGCCGATCGAGCCGCACGTGCGCATGCTGCAGGACACCGTGGTCGCAGAGAAGTGCCACGCGGGACTGGTGACGGATGGCGATGCAGACCGCCTCGGCGCCGTCGATGAGCATGGCAACTTCGTCGACCCGCATAAGATTTTCTCCATCCTGTTGCGCTGGCTGCTGGAGCGCAAAGGCTGGACCGGCGGCGTGACCCGCGCCTTCAATACGACCAAGATGCTCGATCGCATCGCGGCCAAGCACCATCAACCACTCTACGAACACGGCATCGGCTTCAAGTACGTGTGCGACCTGATGCTGGAACGCGACATCCTCATCGGCGGCGAGGAGTCGGGCGGCATCGGCATCCAGCGGCATCTGCCGGAGCGCGATGGGCTGCTGAATTGTCTACTGCTGGCCAACGTAATGGCGGATGAGAAGAAGACCATCGGCCAACTCGTGGCCGACTTGCAGCAGGAGTACGGTGAGCACCAGTACGGGCGCATCGACCTGCACATTCCCGACGCAGTGAAGAACGCCGCCATCACGCGTGCGCGCACGCTGCAGCCAGGCGCCAACGACTTTGCCGGCATGCCAGTTCTGCACATCGAGACGCTCGATGGCATCAAGTTCTACCTGGATAATCCAGAGGCAAAGACGAAGCCGAATGCGGCCGAGACATGGCTGCTGATGCGCGCCTCGGGAACCGAGCCCCTGATGCGCATCTACTGCGAGTCGGTGTCGAAGGAATCGGTGAGCAAGTTGCTGGAGGCCGGCCGCGCCTTCGCGCTTGCGAGCGAGTGATACAAACGCGCAGGCGCACTTGCCAGGTGCGGTGTGGCTGGCGCGGGTGGTGCTGGTGGCGCTGGCGCCATCAGCAGCGTGCTCAGCGTCTGCCGTGGCAGCGACGCTGGGTGGAGCAGCGGCCATAGCACCAGCAGGCAAACGATGCTGCCATTCACCAGCGCAGCCATCCCGGAAAACCAGCCAGCCCGCGTGCGAATGTGGCCGCCGGACTCCATCAGCGCATCTTCAAACATGGCGCACCTCGCATCGGTAGCGGTTCGACAATCACCGCTCCTGATTCGTGCCTTGCATGGATATAGACACGCGGCGCGTCTCGCTTGTTCCCGCTACTTCTTCAGCTCAGCCTCGATGCGCGCGATGAGCGCTGGGTCATCCGGCTCCATATCCGAAGCGAAGCGCGCTACCGGACGTCCAGCGCGGTCGACAAGAAACTTCTCGAAGTTCCACAGCACCTCCGGCTCCGCATTCGGATGCACGCCGAACTCGATCAGGTGCTGGCGCAGGTCCCTGGTCTCTGTAGTGGGCTTCGGCTGCGCGGCGATCAGCGCGGCGTAGAGTGGATGCTTGTTTGGCCCCACCACCGTGGTCTTCTCGAACACAGGGAAAGCAACTCCATAGGTGAGACCGCAGAACTGCGCGATCTCCGCGTTCGATGCCGGCTCCTGCTCAGCGAAGTCGTTCGCCGGAAATCCCAGGATGGTGAAGCCGCGGCCGCGATACTTCTCAAACAATTGTTCCAGCTTCTCGTACTGCGGCGTGAACCCGCACTTCGACGCTACATTCACCACCAGCAGCACCTGGCCTTCGTACTCCGCCAGCGATGCCGCCGTTCCGTCAATCCGCCGCAGCGGCACATTTTCGATGGTCGCACTCATTGAAATATCTCCCAGGTGAAGTATACGAAGCGCGGGGCGCAGCAAACAGGAAGGGCGAGGCCGCAGCCCCGCCCTTGTGGTCCCTTATCGCGCTACTTCATGCCGTCCAGAATCGAACCCACCAGCCCGCCCACCACGCCGGCCTGCGTCGTCTCCGTGCGTCGCTCGCCCGGCATGTACTCCTGTAGCTTGTGCGCCAGCTTCGCGATGGGCAGTGTCTGCAGCCACACCCGGCCGGGCCCCGTGAGCGCAGCCAGAAAGATGCCATCGCCGCCGAAGATCATGTTCTTGATGCCGGGGATGCGCGCGATCTGGAAGTTGACTCCAGCCTCGAACGCGCCCACATGGCCAGGATGCACGCGCAGCAGCTCGCCCGGCTGCAGATCCTTGACCACCAGCTCGCCAGAAAGCTCGAGCCACGCCATGCCCATGCCGCTGACACGCTGCAGCAGGAAGCCATCCCCGCCGAAGACGCCCGCCCCCAGCGACTGCTGGAAGCCCACGCCGAGCTGAACGCCAGCCGTCGCGCACAGGAAGCCGTGGCGGTGGATCATGAACTCCCGCCCATTTGTTACTTCCACTGGTACGATATGCCCGGGCAGCTTGGTGGCGAAGGCTACTTCGCCGGGCGCGCCCACAGCGCGGTACTCCGTCATGAACAAACTGCCGCCCCCCGCCACGCGCTTCAGTGCGCCGAAGAAGCCGCCGCCCCCCGCCATCTGGGTGTGCGTCGTCATCTGGATCGAGGCCGACATCCAGGAAAGCTCCCCGGCCTCGGAGATGATCGCATCGTTGTGATCCAGCAGAAACTCCAACACCGGCATGGTGGTTCCAACAATCCGGCTTTGCATGGCTCAAACCCTCCCGGCATCTGCCGCATCTCTCGGCCCACGCCAGCATACACATACGTGGGCTACGGTTCCGCAATTCCGTGTTAACCAGTGGATTCAGTCCTGGGTGCCGCGCTCGCGCAGCTTGGCCAGCACCAGCGGCGGCACCAGCCCCTCCACCGAGCCCCCCAGGCGGAAGATCTCCTTCACCAGCCGCGAGCTCACGTAGGAGTACTTCTCCGCCGGCATCATGAAGATAGTCTCAAGGTCGGGCGCCAGCCTCCGGTTCATCAGCGCCATCTGGAGCTCGTATTCGTAATCGCTGATAGCGCGAATACCGCGCAGCACCGCCTGTGCCCGCTGTTCGTGCACGAAGTTCACCAGCAGGCCATCGAAGCTGTCGACCGAGACATTTGGCAGGTGCTGCACCGCCGCTGCCAGCATCGCGCAGCGCTCCGGCACCGTGAACAGCGAGCTTTTCTGCGAATTCTTGAGGACAGCGACCACCAGGTGATCGAAGATCTTCGCACCGCGCGCAATCAGGTCCAGATGGCCATTGGTCATCGGATCAAAGGTGCCCGGATAGATAGCCTTGACGGTATTCATGCGTAGCGTGCTGCCAGCGGGCAGTGTAAGCGGGCGCCGGTGTTCGAGTCTACCTGCGCTCGCGCGCGAAGCAGAGCCGACGACTGCAAGAGCATGGTTCTGCCGAGAACCGCTATGCTGGCAAAGTCGTGTTTGCATAGCTATGAGCCGCCACCTCCGTTGCAGATCCGCCCAGCTCCTCCTATTCCTTTCCCAGTGTTTGCTGGGAAGCTCACCATCGATTGCCGCGCCGGTCAGCAGCTATCGCGTGGTGGCACGATATCCCCACTCCACCAGCAGCTACACGGAAGGATTTTTCTACAAAGACGGACTCTTCTACGAGGGCACCGGCCTCAATGGCCACTCTGCCGTTCTGGTGGAGGAGCCAGAGACGGGGAAGGTTCTGCAGAGACGAGAGCTGCCACCCCAGTATTTTGGCGAAGGCATCGTCGATTGGGGGCCGAACCTCTACGAGTGGACCTGGCAATCCCACGGCGGCTTTGTCTATGACCGCTTCAGTCTGCGACCGCTCAGGCAGTTCACCTACACCGGGGAGGGATGGGGGATGACGCGAAGTGCCACCCAGATCATCACCAGCGACGGCACCTCAACCCTTCGCTTTCGCGACCCCAACACGTTCGGGGAAGTCAGGCATGTGGTAGTCCGTGACGGCAAGACAGCGATTGGGCAGTTGAACGAGCTTGAATATGTAAAAGACGAGATCTACGCCAACGTGTGGCACTCTGACCGAATCGCGCGCATCTCGCCGCGAGATGGGCACGTTATCGGTTGGATTGACCTTACGGGTCTGTTGCCGGAGAGCGAGAAACTCAATGCCGAAGCGGTGCTCAACGGCATCGCCTACGATGCGAAGAAGGATCGCCTCTTCGTCACCGGCAAGCAGTGGCCCACGGTGTTTGAAGTCAAGTCAGTTCCGGCCCCGAGGCGCAAGGGCACCGCTTCCGCCGCTTCTGCTGGGCGACCGCCAGCCTCGCAGAGGGGTCAGTCGCCCCTGCGAGGAGATGCTGCGCCGATTATGCCTGCGGACGCCGCGCCGCCGGCGGCCGCACCGCTGCCTCCGCGACGGCAGCTCCATTGACCGGCACTGCAGGGATCTCCGGATCCTTCGCAACTCCGATACCGAGCTTCTGCCGCAACTGCTGATGAATGCGGTCGAAGGTGTCGCGATTGTCCTTCAGATACTGCCGCACATTCTCGCGCCCTTGGCCGATGCGCTCACCCGAATAGCTGAACCACGCGCCCGACTTCTCGACGATATTGTTCGCCACTGCCAGGTCCAGCACATCCCCTTCGCGCGAGATACCTTCGCCGTACAGAATGTCGAATTCTGCTTCACGGAAGGGCGCAGCCACCTTGTTCTTCACAATCTTCACCTTGGTACGCGAGCCCACCACCACATCGCCTTCCTTCACAGCCGCGATGCGGCGAATGTCGATGCGCACGGAGGAGTAAAATTTCAATGCCCGGCCGCCGGTCGTGGTCTCCGGATTGCCAAACATCACACCGATCTTCTCGCGAATCTGGTTGATGAAGATCAGGCAGGTGCGCGACTTGGACACTGTGCCGGTCAGCTTGCGCAACGCCTGCGACATCAGGCGCGCCTGCAGACCCATGTGCGAATCGCCCATTTCGCCGTCCAGTTCGGCTTTCGGGACTAAAGCTGCCACCGAATCCACCACCAGCACATCGATCGCTCCGGAGCGCACCAGCGCCTCGGTGATCTCAAGCGCCTGCTCGCCGTAATCTGGCTGCGAGATCAGCAGATTGTCGATGTCCACCCCCAGCTTCTTGGCATAGATAGGGTCAAGCGCGTGCTCGGCATCCACGAAGGCCGCCATTCCGCCCAACTTCTGCGCCTCGGCGATGATCTGCAGCGTGATGGTGGTCTTGCCCGAGGACTCCGGCCCAAAGATCTCCACCACGCGACCGCGGGGCACTCCACCCACGCCCAGTGCGGCGTCAAAGGAGATGGATCCGGTGCCAATCACCGCGATCGGCACGATCGCCTCCTTCGAGCCCAGGCGCATGATCGATCCCTTGCCAAACTGCTTCTCTATCTGCGAAAGCGCCAGCTCTATCGCGCGCGAACGATCATCAGCCATGCCTCTGGTCTCTCCATTTCAGCCGGAATCCGGTTATTTCCCTGTCACTACTGTGCCAACTGACATACGAGTCTATCCTTTGATCTAGAGGCGAACAAGTGTCGAAAGTCATAGTCTCGGCTCTCCGCCCCGTTCCATTAGAGGAAGAGCGTGACGACCCGGGCGAGTACATCGTCCAGGATCGCCGCTGGCACCGCCTCCAGCCGGCGCGCCCCGCGCGCAGACAAGTCGAGCGGCCGTGGCTGATCGCAGCGGATGACTCCCGTGGTCCGCGTTCCGGCTGTTTCCAGCGACACAGCAAAGCCCAGGCTTCGTGCGAAAGAGCCTCCAGAAGTGATGGGCAAAACGATCGGAACATGGGTAGCAGAGTTGAATCGATCCGGGGAAACGATCAGCACTGGTCGCGTGCCCTGCTGTTCGTGTCCTTGCGTAGGATCGAGTGAAACCAGGTATATATCGCCACGCCTCACAACTCGCGTCCAACCGGTCCCAGGTTCAGCCAGGTTCGGTCAGCATCAGACAATGGCTCTTCGCTCTTCCCTTGCGCGAGCAATTCATCGAGCGTGTATCTCGGCTTCGCCATCGGCGAAATCACCAGCCGGCCTTGTTCGACGTCCAATCCGACGGTTGCACCCACTTGGAGGTGCAGCAGGTCCAGGATTGCTGGAGGTACCGACAACATCACTGAACCACCAACCTTGCGCAAATTTGTCGTATGCATGTCTTCATCTCCACAGTTATATATAAGTATAACTCAGATGCCTTGCTCGCCAGCTCTCAACGTTTCAGAATGTCTACTGGCTCGCGCACGTCGGTGACCCGTATATGCCGCGCCAGCGCCGGATGCTGCCGCTCAACGGCTTGGTACATCTCCCATGCAACACGCCGGTAGGAGAAGTGCCCTTGCGGCGCAGAGCGCAATTCGCTGATGTAAAGCGCCTCCGCAAAGTCCATCTGGAAGAGCGCGCGACAGCGCGTGCCCAGCGGGAGCAGGTAGCGCGCGGTCGCCTCTGCCTCCGGCGCGTCGCTCGCAGCGACGGTGGCAAAGGCCTGGTGCGCTGCGCTGGTCGCCTCCTCATAGAGTTGCGCCATGCCCGCCTCGGCCAACCCCGCTGGCACCTCAAAGCCATGCGCTGCCGTGAAGCTCTGCAAGGTCTGCAGGCAGCGGCGATGCCGGTGCATGTCGCGGAAGCCACCGATGTCCATCAGGATGTCGAAGCGCAGTGGCGCCCCGGCAGCAAAGCCGCGCAACAGTTCATCGTGCCGGCCGCGATGTTCGACGCCCAGCGCGATCAGCGCATCGCGCTGCTGCTCGCTCAGAGCAGCCACTCGGTCGCGCACCTGACGGAAGGGGTAAAGGCACGCGCCATAGACCAGCGTCGCCGCAATCTCCACTTCGAGCGATGGCCCGTGTTCTACAAGATCGACGAGGGGCGCTGGCGCAATCGCCGCACCCGCCATCAACGCGCGCGCAGCAGCTGCCAGTTCTCTCCGCGACGTGGTCTGGTAGGGGTTGGCCAAGGCATACTTCACCAGCGTCGGCGCCACCCGTACCTCGCGCTCCAGCAATACCGCGGCTCGGCTGGCCAGCTCCGGATGTACTCCGCGCAGTTCAGCCACCAGCTCAGCCATCTCCCGCGCATGCACATTCCATGCCGGGCCGGTGCCTGCGGCACGAAGGCGTTCGCCCAACTCGCGCAACTCAGCATGCTCATCGCTCAGCAGGCGGCTCACCTGCGTCTCCAGGGTGCGCGCATTTACAATCTGCCCCAGCGAGGTGTTCGCCGCCAGCGGCAGCAGATAGCGCGCCACGTCGAAGGCCCGCGCCCGCAGTGTGCGCACGAATGCGTCCTGCTGCATCTCCGCAGGTCTTTCTGTCCTTTCGATCAACGAGGCCAGCACGCCCTCGCTCACGCGGTGGTAGCCGGCAAACAACCGCTCGATGGTCGCCTCATACGTAGCGCGAGCGCCATCCGCGTCGCCAAACTGTGGCAGATACCAGCCGCTCTTGCGGAAGTTCTGATAACGCGTGGAGCGCTCCTGCCCATCCCAGCGCTGCTCGTCCACCAGGATGATGGCGGCCAGCAGGCTCAGCCGCTCCACCGCAAACGCAACGTGAGCCAGGTCCGCAATCGACCGGTGGCCATACTGAAAATAAAAGGTATTCAGGAACTCCTCGGCGCGCTGGCTGGAGATCTCGCGCAGCGACTCCTTCATCGACAGCGCAGATCGCGAGTACTTGGCCATCGCGTAGGCCAGCACTTCAGGGTCGGCGCCATGCACGGCATAGACATCGGTCTCACTGCGCGGGCGCTCACCGCCGGCTGCAGCCGTATCGCCAGGGAGAGAGGCTAGTTCAGGCTCAGGCATCGTCCCCACAGCATAGCGAAAACGAAGGGCCCAGCCGGCCTCGACACTGTGCAGAAACTGGTCACGACGTTGTCCGTCGCGGCGTTTCGCAACCGATCGAAGCATCGCGGCAAATTGCCACACCCCCTGCACTCCGCTAGTCTAGGACGCGACCGGCCACTCGCTCGCGTTGCGGAGTCACTGAAAGTGCAGGAAGTTCTTCAAAGAACGCAACATCGACAGACGCCACTGCCGCGCCGCCCCTGGACCATGACTCAGCGGTGGAATGACCTGCTGTTTGCCCATTGGCCAGTACCCGCTTCTGCCATCGCCCGGCTGCTGCCTGCAGGGCTGGTGCCGGATACCTTCGACGGCTCGGCCTGGCTGGGTGTGGTGCCTTTCTGGATGGACCGTATCCGCTTCAACGGGCTGCCCTCTGTCCCGGGCGCGGAGCGCTTTCCAGAGCTGAACCTGCGCACCTACGTCCGCGAGGAGAACACCAACCTCGCTGGCGTGTATTTCTTCTCGCTCGATGCCGCCAATCCCATCGCAGTCGCCATGGCCCGCACCTTCTTCCGCCTGCCCTACCACTGGGCGCACATGGACATCAAGCCGCAACCCGACGGCCGCTTCCTCTACAGCAGCGACCGCCACCTTACCCGTCGTCCCGTGCGCTTTCGCGCTACCTATCGCAGTCTCGGCCCTTCGCAGCGCCTGGTGCAGAGCACACCCGGCTCCATCGAATACTTCCTCACCGAGCGCTATCGGCTCTACACCGCAGACCATCGGGGCCGACTGTTTCAAGGCGAGATCCACCACACGCCCTGGCCGCTCGAGGCCGCCGAGGCCGAGTTCGAGATCAACGACTTGCCCGCCGCGCATGGTTTGCAGTTGCCGGACACCCAGCCGCTGCTCTACTACGCGCGCGAACTGGTGGTCTATGTCTGGTCGCTGCAGCTCGCCAAAGGGCTCGGAGCCGCTCTCGCAGCGCGCGGACCTGTACCCGCTGCGGAACCGCTGTAGTGTCGGTCACTCCGTTCGAATGTCCGTCCACTGCATTTCGTCATCCTGAGTGAAACGAAGGACCTGCTGTTCACCTCCCAGTCCGCGTACTCAGGATGCGATCCCATTCACCCGCAGGATCAGCGATACTGCCTTCATGAACGAACTGGCAGGAAAGATCGCGCTGGTCACCGGCGCTTCCCAGGGTATTGGCCGCGCGTGCGCGCTGGCACTCGCCGCAGAGGGCGCGACGGTCGCGCTCGCCGCACGCAATGTGGAGAAGCTCCAGGCCGTCGCTGAAGAGATCACTGCGGCAGGCGGACATGCCGAGGTCTTCCCCCTCGACCTTAGCGATGAAGTCTCAATCAAAACGGGCGTTAAGGCCGTGATCGCCAAGCTTGGCCGCGTCGACATCCTGGTCAACAATGCCGGCATCACCCGCGACATGCTGCTGCTGCGCATGAAGCGCGCGGACTGGGACGCCGTGCTGGCGACTAACCTCACCGGCACCTTTCTGGTGAGCCAGGCGGTGCTCAGCTCCATGATGAAGTCGCGCTGGGGCCGCATCATCAATATCGCCAGCGTGGTCGGGCAAACCGGGCAAGCGGGCCAGGCTAACTACGCCGCCTCGAAGGCCGGACTGATCGGCTTTACCAAGTCGCTGGCGCGGGAGATGGCCTCACGCAACGTGACCGCAAACGTCGTAGCCCCAGGCATGATCGAGACTGCGATGACCGCAGTGCTGGACGAGAAGCAGAGGGCCGCAATGATGCAGATCATTCCGCTGGGCCGCGCCGGCACCGATCAGGAAATCGCCCACGCTGTCACGTTTCTCGCATCGGAGAAGGCTGGCTACATCACTGGCCATACCCTCGATGTGAATGGCGGCATGCACATGGCGTAGTTCCTATTCATGGTGCAGCAAGTGAGCAAGATTCGCCCGTAGTGCTCGGGTGGCTGGTAAGACGGCCGCCACGCCCACAATGCCAATCATCACCATCACTGCGCCAGCATAGCCGGCCGGGTCCAGGTTGCTGACGCCGTACAAGGCCCGGCGCAGCAGCCTGGAGAAGGCCGCTGCAATACCCACCCCAGCTATCAAACCGATCAGCGCCGGGGCTGCAAACTGCCGCAGCACGGCCGCGAGTACTTGGCTCCGCGGAGCACCAAGGGCCAGCCGGATCGCCATCTCTCGTGCGCGCTGGGTGACCGCGTAGCCCACTAGTCCCACGATGCCGACTCCGGCCAGCAGCGCCGCCGTGAATCCAATCAGGCTGATCACCGTTGCGAGTTGCACCACGGTTGACACACTTTCAGCGAACAGTGCATCCAGTGGCCGAATCTCTGCAAAGATCCTGGGTCAAGGCTCTCGGCGAGGGCCTTCGCCTGCAGAGCAAAAGTCCCAGGAGTGCCGGCAGACTTCACGACCAGGGACATGTCCGGCATGTCTTCGCTTCTATCAGCCCAGTACTGTTCCGCGGCATCATCATCGCTGAGCGCATTTACGCGAGCATCGCTCGGCGATACCAACCACGGTGTCTCGCTGCTGACCGGCTGCGGCCTCCATGGGAATCTGCTTGCCGATCGGGTTCTCTCCCGGCCACTGCCGCCGCGCCAGGGATTCACTCAGAATCGTCGCGCGCTTCCCCCCGGGCAGCAGGTCGCGTCCGAGCAGCAAAGGGTGTTCATTGTCTGGAAGAATCCAGGCTCTACCCAGTTTGTGTAGATTGCCAAGCGAGCGATAGGTCAAGGGCAAACATCATTCCTTCTGTCTATGCGAGAAAGTTAAGCGGCGGGCTGGCCCTGGGCAGGCAAGCTGGTACTGATTGGCTGGGCAGGCGCCCCCATCTTGCGGCCTTCGAGCTGCTTCAGTAGCTCGGCATTTACTTCGGCGCCGACCAGCACCAGCAAGGCCACCACATAGAACCACAGCATCAGCACCACGACTGCGCCCATCGATCCGTAGGTCTTGTTGTAGTTGGCGAAGTGGCCGAAGTAGTAGTTCAGCGTGGCGGAGCTGAGGAAAATTCCACTCACAGCGACGACTGCGCCGACGAACGTGTCGCGGAAGCGCTGCTTGCGGTTTGGCGCAAGGTAGTACTGCACCTCGATCGCGAGCACGACACATACGAAGATGGTCCCCAGGCGCACCAGCGGCCATACCTCCGCAAACACCTGCGGGACGGGGAAGTAGCTGGTCACGAAATGACCGAACTTCGGGCCAGCAATCATCAGGATCAGGCCTAGCAGACCCAGCAGGCCGGTGGTGATGGTCAACAGCAGCGCCTGCAGGCGATCGCGCCACCAGCTGCGCAGCTTCTTCACGTCATAGGCCACGTTCAGCGCATCGATGGATGCTGCAAATCCGCCGGAGGCCGTCCACAGGTAGCTCAGCAGCCCGAATGAGAGCAGCCCGCCGCGTTTCGACTGGAGGATACTGGCCAGGATCCGCTGGACCATCAGCATTGCGTCCGGCGGCACCAGCACGGCCAAAATACCCAGGAGCTGCCCAAACAGGTTGGGGATAGGCAAGTAGCCCAGTATGGCTGACAGGAAAATGAGCAAGGGAACCAGTGCGAAGAGGAAGTAATACGACATGGCCGCCGCCATGCTGAAGGCGCGCGTGCGGAACAACTCTTCGTACACAGTGCCGGACAGAGCACGTGTCTTCTGCCACCACTTTCGCCAATCCCATCGTGTGCGCATGCTCTGAACCATGTTTCTCCCATATGCGATGGCGCCGACACCCGATTGAGATGGCTACTTCATTTACGACCAGAGCAATTTCCCGCGGCGGGAGCGCATTTTGGGCGGCGCGACTCGCAAACCTGAGGGCGAGTGCAGGACTTCAGCGGATCGCTTGTCGCCAGCCCCACGGCCGCGCCATACTCCATCGGTGAGTTGTTTCGATATCGACTGCCTGACACGAAAGACCAGAAAGACAAGAAAGAGGAACTAGATGCGCCATCTTCGTTCGCTGCTACTCCCCATCACTGCACTCCTGCTCCTGCCTGTGGCGTATGCCGCGGGACCGGTGGACGTCACCTATCCCAGCGGATCGGAGAAGGTACACGCCCTGCTTTACACCCCGGCGGATGGGGCTACGGGAAGGTATCCGGCCGTCATCGTCATACACGAGTGTTGGGGCTTGAATGACTGGGTCAAGGAACAGGCCGCAGACCTGGCTGCCCACGGATATGTAGCGCTGGCGGTGGACCTCTACCGCGGCAAGGTAGCCACCGACCCTGACACCGCCCACCAACTGAGCCGTGGGCTGCCCCAGGACCGGGGCATGCGCGACCTGAAGGCAGCTGATGCCTTCCTGCGTGCAGACAAACACGTGGACGCCAGCCGTATCGGCGCCATTGGCTGGTGCATGGGCGGCGGGTTCACACTGGACTTCGCTGTCGCTGATCCGCTGCTGAAGGCTGTTGTGGTCAACTACGGACCGCTGCCCACCGAGGATGGCTCCCTGCAGAAGATCCACGCCGCAGTCCTGGGCAACTACGGCGCGCTGGATAAAGGCATCCCTGCCGCGGATGTCGAGAGTTTTGCCGCAGCCATGAAGAAGTTGGGCAAACCCGTAGACCTGAAGATTTACCCCGACGCCGGGCACGCCTTTGAGAACCCGAACAACAAGGCCGGCTACAAAGCCG
>JBBRLT010000053.1:0-23564 GCA_038231235.1 Terriglobales bacterium | reverse complement strand
GGGCGAGATCTATGTGCTGTCGAAGGAGGAGGGTGGACGTCACACCCCGTTCTTCAACGGCTACCGTCCGCAGTTCTACTTCCGCACCACGGATGTGACGGGCACGGCGAAGCTGCCGGAGGGGACAGAGATGGTGATGCCGGGCGACAACATCTCCTTGGAGATCGAGCTGCACACGCCAGTGGCCATGGAGAAGGGCCTGCGCTTCGCTATCCGCGAAGGTGGCAGGACGGTCGGCGCCGGTACCATCACCGAGATCCTTAAGTAGCACAACGAGTCAAGTGTGCTGCTCCGTATCGGTTGATGCGGAGCAGCAGGAAAGATAGCGACAAGATGGTAGGACAGAGAATTCGTATCCGGTTGAAGGCGTACGACTACCGCGTGCTCGATATATCGACTGGCGAGATCGTGGAGACGGCCAAGCGTACCGGCGCGCAGGTAGCGGGACCGATTCCGTTGCCCACAGTGAAGAACAAGTATTGCGTGCTGCGTTCGCCGCACGTTGACAAGAAGTCGCGCGAGGCCTTTGAAATCCGTACGCACAAGCGGCTGATCGACATTCTCGAGCCAACCCAGCAGACAGTGGACGCGCTGATGAAGCTCGACCTGCCGGCCGGAGTGGACGTCGAGATCAAGGTGCGCGAAGAGAAGGCAGCGAAGTAAACCGCCAGCAGTGCCTACAGTACCCGGCGAGCAGCAGTTGGGCCGCCCGGGCATGATGGGGAAAGGAACAAGCGATGTCAGTTACAGGAATTCTGGGCAAGAAGATTGGCATGACGCAGGTGTTCGATGAGAAGGGTGACGTACACCCCATCACTGTGCTCCAGGCCGGCCCATGCGTGATCACACAGTTGAAGACGCTGGCGCGAGATGGTTATGAAGCGGCACAGATTGGGCTGGTCGAGTTCGTGAAGAGCTCCAAGGTCAACAAGCCAATGACTGGCCACTTCGCGAAGAACAATGCTCAGCCAGTGAAGATGATGCGCGAGGTCGGCGTTGAGTCCGCACTGGGAGCGGCCAAGACCGTGGCGGAAGCCGATGCGGTCGAAGCCGGCGAGTCGAATGGGGCTGGCTCGGCAAATGCGGGGACAATCAAGGCCGGCGATCGCGTGCTGGTCGACATATTCTCCGACGAGAAGTATGTGGATGTGATCGGCACCAGCAAGGGACGCGGCTTTTCTGGTGTAGTTCGCCGGCATAACTTCGCCGGCGGGCCGGCGGCGCACGGACACATGTTCCAGGTGCAGGGCTCAATTGGCGCGTCGTCGTTTCCATCGCGCGTGTTTCCCGGGCAGCGCATGCCTGGCCACTACGGCGTCGATCAGGTAACGGTGCGGAACCTGCGCATTCGCGGCATTGATGTGGAAGAGAACCTGCTGATGGTTGAAGGAGCTGTTCCCGGTCCGCGTGACGGGTATGTGCTGATCTCAAAGGCCAAGGCGCCGCCCCGCGAGCGTCGCGGCTTCGCTGGTGCAACCACGGTCGATCCATTGAAGGCTTCGAAGAAGGCTTCGGCAGGCAAGAAGAAGTAAGAGCGGATACGAGCTGCTGAAACGAACAGCGAGAAGCTAGTAGCTCGGTCGAAAGAGTTAAGACGATGGCAAACATTGATGTATTCGATCTCGGCGGCAAGAAGGTTGGCTCACTCGAGCTGTCTGAGGAAATATTCGCTCCGGGCGAGGTGAACGAAGCCCTGCTATGGGAGGCGGTCAAGCACTATCGCGCTGCCATGCGCCAGGGCACGGCCGCCACCAAGAACCGCAAGCTGGTCTCCGGCTCGGGCAAGAAGCTGTGGAAGCAGAAGGGTACTGGCCGCGCACGTGTCGGCTCAGTGCGTTCGCCTCTGTGGCGCCACGGCGGCACGGTGCACGGACCGCAGCCCCGCTCCTATGACTACGCCTTCCCGCGCAAGAAGTTGCTGGGCGCGCTGCGCGCTGCGCTGGCCTCGAAGCTGGCCGACGGCAAGCTGACCGTGATCGAGAGCCTGGAGCTGGGTGAGGCGAAGACTAAGGCTTATCGCGCCGTGCTTGATACCTTTGAAGCGAAGCGCACTGCGTTGATCGTTGAGAATTCGCAGTCGCTCAGCCGCGCGCTCATCCTGGGTGTGCGCAATCTCGAGGGCGTGGAACTTCTGCTGAACAATGAAGTGCACCCCTATGACCTGCTGCGCTGCGAGCGCGCGATCTTCTCGCGTGCCGCCATCGAGCATTTGCAGGAGACCCTGCTCAAGACGGTGTCCAAGCGCAAGCAGCGCGCCCGTGCCGAGCAGCACCAGAAGGCGGAGGTGGCCTGAGATGCCGACGACCTATACCGTAATTCGCCGCGCCCTGATCACCGAGAAGGGTCTGGGCGTGAAAGAGACCGAAGGCACGCTGGTCTTTGAAGTGGCCGAGTCAGCCACCAAGACAGAGGTGAAGCAGGCGGTCGAGCTATTGTTCAAAGTAAAGGTTGGCAGCGTGCGCACCGCGAACTTTCTCGGCAAAGAGCGCCGCCGGGGCAAGTTCTCCGGCTTTCGTCCGGACTGGAAGAAGGCCTATGTACGCCTGAAGGCCGGGCAGAAGATGCCGGAGTACGTCAACAATCTGTAGGCCGCTTCTAACCGCCAGCGCTTCAACGGGCGGCGCTTAGAGGCGGGTGAAAGTTCAAAAGAGAAGAACGAGCGGCTGGTGCAGGAGCTAAAAGCCAGCGGCTGGAAGCCAAGAGCTAAGACGATGCCGATAAAGACATACAGACCGATCACCCCGACGTTGCGCTTTCAGACGACGCTGGTGAACGACGACATCACGACCGACAAGCCGCACAAGCCGTTGCTGGCGACCAAGCAGCGTACTGGGGGGCGCCGCAATTCTGGCGACCTGACCATGCGGCACCACGGCGGCGGCCACAAGCAGAAGCTGCGCCTGATCGACTTCAAGCGGGAGAAGTTCGGCGTGCCGGGCAAGGTTGCGACCATCGAGTATGACCCCAACCGCTCCTCGCGTATTGCGCTGATCCACTACGCAGATGGCGAGAAGCGTTACATCCTGCAGCCGGTCGGGCTGAAGGTGGGTCAAATCATCATGAGCGGGCCGGATTCCGACATCCTGATCGGCAACGCGCTGCCGCTCAAGAGCATTCCTTCCGGCACGACGGTACACAATGTCGAGTTGCGGCCGGGCAAGGGCGCGCAGATGGTGCGCTCGGCTGGCGGACAGGCCCAGTTGGTAGCCAAGGAAGGCGACTATGCGCTGCTGAAGCTGCCGTCCGGCGAGACCCGGCGCGTGCTGGTGGAGTGCATGGCAACTGTAGGTCAGGTCGGAAATACTGACCACGAAAACGTGACCATCGGCAAGGCGGGACGCAACCGCTGGAAGGGTATTCGCCCAACCAACCGCGGCGTGTCAATGAATCCGGTCGATCACCCGCACGGTGGTGGCGAGGGCAAGACTTCGGGCGGCCGTCATCCAGTGACGCCATGGGGCCAACCCACCCGCGGCTACAAGACGCGCAACAACAAGCGTACCGATGCATTCATTGTGGGTCGTAGAAGCAAGTAAGGGCGCCGCACGAAGTAGTCCGGCATAGCAGGAGAGAGACGAGATGGCACGTTCGACAAAGAAGGGCCCGTTCATCGATACCCACCTGATGGTCAGGATCGATTCGATGAACCAGGCGAATGACAAGAAGCTGATCCGCACCTGGTCGCGCCGTTCGACCATCCACCCCGACATGGTGGGCCACACCATTGGCGTACACAACGGGCGCAAGTTCATCCCCGTCTACGTGACGGAAAACATGGTGGGGCACAAGCTGGGTGAGTTCTCCGCAACGCGGACATTCAAGGGGCACTCGGCCAAATCGTCCGAGGCTTCGTCCAAGCCGCGATAGTTTGGTTTTAAGGCATCCAGTCGGGGTCCTGAATCAGAAGGCGATTGAGTGAGGGAAGGCAAGAGTATGCAACTGCAGACACAGGAATTTCGAGCTGAAGCGCGCTTCCAGCGCGTGTCGCCGCAGAAAGCGAGGCTGGTGCTCGAGCTGATCAAGGGCCGGCGCGTGGAGGAGGCACTCCAAACCGTGGCCTTTACCAAGAAGGGGGTCGCCCCTTTGGTCGAGAAGGTGCTGCGCTCTGCGGTGCAGAACGCAAACTACCTCAGCCAGGAGCGGGGTCTGGACGTCGATGTCGACAACCTCTACGTGAAGCATGCGATCGCGAACGATGGTCCGCGCATGAAGCGGATCCGGCCTGCCCCCATGGGACGCGCCTATCGCTACCAGCGGCGGATGTCGCACATCCTCATCGCCGTGGCCGAGCGCAAGCCGGTTGGCCCGGTGAAGGCAGCGGAGCCCGATGCCGCGGCAACGGCCCGCGGGGCCAAGAAGACAGCCGGGAAGAAGGCGGGCGCGAAGGTAGCAGCCCGAAAGACGAACAAGACTAAGGCGCCGGCCAAGAAGGCCGCCGCTGCCCGCAAGGGAAGCAAGCCCGCGAAGGCGGCCAAGTAAAGGAAGCGTCATGGGACAGAAAGTCCATCCTTATGGATTTCGGCTTGGCATCAACAAGCCCTGGAAGTCGCGCTGGTTCGTGGTGCGCGATTACGACAAGCTGCTGATTGAAGACGTGCTGCTGAAGCGGGAGCTGAAGGAAAAGCTGAAGCTCGCCGGGGTCAGCTCGGTCGAAATCGAGCGGCCGGGCAAGAAGCTGCGTCTGATCATCCGTACCGCGCGCCCCGGCATCGTCATTGGGCGCAAGGGCGCGGAGATCGACAAGCTGAAGGCCGAGATCCAGGAGCGCACCAAGCGCGATGTCACCATTGACATCGTTGAGGTGAACAAGCCGGAGCTCGATGCGCAGCTGGTGGCCGAGAGCATCGCGCTCAAGCTGGAGAAGCGCTCCGGCTTCCGCCGCGTCATGCGCATGGCAGTCGATTCCGCGCTGCGCTTCGGCTGCAAAGGCATCAAGGTACGCGTGTCGGGCCGCCTCAACGGTAACGAGATCGCACGTTCGGAGTGGTACCTGCAGGGCCGTCTGCCGCTGCACACGCTGCGCGCAGACATTGACTACGGATTTGCCGAGGCGCACACCACCTACGGCATTATCGGCGTGAAGGTATGGATCTATCGTGGCGATGTGTATGAGCAGCGCCGCCGGCAGCCGAAGGAGCTGGGCAGCTCAGTGTTCTAGACGAGCCGCCAGCTAGAAGCTTCGAGCTACTAGCTGGTGAAGTGCGAGAGCTGAATTGTACCGAGACAAGCTAGCAGCTGGAAGCTGGCGGCTGGAAGCTAGGGGTTTTTCTTATGTTGATGCCGAAGAAGGTGAAGTACCGGAAGCAGCAGCGCGGCCGCATGAAGGGCAAGGCATGGCGCGGCTCCGAGCTTTCGTTTGGGGTCTATGGGTTGAAGGTGCTGGAGTGCGGCTATATTACCGACCGCCAGATCGAAGCGAGCCGCGTGGCTATGACGCGCTTCATCAAGCGCGGCGGCAAGATCTGGCTGCGTCTGTTTCCGGACAAGCCGGTGACCAAGAAGCCGGCCGAAACCCGTATGGGCAAAGGCAAGGGCGCACCCGACCACTGGGTAGCGGTTGTCCGTCCAGGCAAGGTGCTGTTCGAGATGGAAGGCGTTACCCCCGAGATGGCGCAGGAGGCCATGCGGCTGGCATCGCACAAGCTTCCGCTCAAGACCCGCTTCGTGATGCGTCACGACGTGGTCATGACGGCTGCGGCCAAGTAGGCGAGTAGCAGCAAACCCGCCGTTCAGCCTTTGGGCGGACACGGCGATGATCGGTAGGTGGGCTGGCTTTCAAGGCGGCCCGGAAGACGAGACTGAGATGGAACTGGATAAGATTCGCAACCTGGGCGGGGACGAGTTGAAGCACGAAGAGCAGCAGGCCTCCGAGCAGTTGTTTCGCCTGCGCTTTCAGATGAGGCTGGGACAGACCGAAGGCGTCAAGAAGCTGCGCGGCCTGAAGAAGGATATTGCGCGTATCAAGACCATCGGTCGCGAGCGTGAGCTGGGGTTGAATGCGGCAAGCCACAAGGCGGCCGCAGCAGCGCCCGCGAAGAAGACCCGCACGGCAAAGAAGACGGCAACCAAGAAGGAGGCTCGGTAAGCGATGAGCGAGCAGATCATGACGCAGGAGCAGTTGGCCTCGACCGAGCGCCGCAATGAGAAGGTTGGGCATGTGGTTTCGACCAAGATGCAGAAGACCATCGTGGTCGAGGTCGAGATGAAGAAGGCCCACCCAAAATACAAGCGCGTGGTGCGGCTGACCAAGAAGTTTTATGCCCACGATGAAGAGAACACGGCACGCGTGGGCGACATGGTGCGCATCCGCGAGACGCGGCCCTTGAGCAAGCTGAAGCGGTGGCAGTTGCAGGAGATTCTGCGCCGGTCGGCACTTGCTCAGGTGCAGGCAGCGGAGGCAGCAGCCAATCCAGAGTTACGGGCTTAGACTCACCGGTCCGAAGAGCATAAGGCTGTGAGGTCCGGCTGTGTGCCGGGCGTCACGCGGAGCAGCAAGGCGAAGCTTAGGCAGGAACGGAGTCAGGAACCATGTCAGTGCAGATGAGAAGTATGCTCGAGGTCGCCGACAACTCTGGCGCGCGCAAGCTGCAGATGATTTTGCCGCTGGGCGGCGCCAGCGGAAAAAAGGCTGGCTTGGGGGATGTGATCACGGCGTCGGTGAAGGAAGCATCGCCCGATGGTCAGGTGAAAAAGGGCAAGGTAGTGAAGGCAGTCGTGGTGCGTTTGCGCAAGGAAGCGCGCCGCCGCGATGGCACCTATATCCGCTTCGATCAGAACGCGGCCGTGCTGATCACCGATACTGGCGAGCCAGTGGGAACGCGCGTCTTCGGACCAGTCGCCCGTGAGCTGCGCGAGAAGAAATTTCTGAAGATAGTGTCGCTGGCGCCCGAGGTCATTTAAGAGGGTTCTCGCAGGCAGCAGAAGTACGCGACAGGATGACAGCGGGATGGCAGAGGGAGAGAGAAGGACGATGGCGGGATTGAAGATTCAGCGTAACGACAAAGTGAAGGTGATCGCGGGCAGCGACAAAGGCAAGGAAGGCCGCGTGCTCCGGGTGATGCCGGATGCCGGCAAGGTCTTGGTGGAGCACGTCCACATTGTGAAGAAGAATGTGCGCCCCAATCCGCAGAAGAACATCAAGGGCGGAATCGCCGAGCAAGAGTCGCCGGTGCAGATTTCAAATGTCATGCTGATCTGCCCCAGCTGCGGGCCAACCCGAGTGGGCTTCAAGTTTGAAGGCGATACCAAGGTGCGGGTCTGCAAGAAGTGCAGTCAGACACTGGCTGCCAAGTCGAAGAAGTAGTTTCTGTAGAAATAGATGAGCCGATTGCACACGCAACGGTACACGGGCTGAAGAGTGATGGCCCACTCCGGGACTGTGACAGAGAGTGAGACAGAGATCGATGGCAACGCGAATGAAAGAGAAGTACCTGAAAGAGATCAAGCCGGCACTTCAGAAAGAGCTGGGCCTGAAGAACGCGATGGCGGTGCCGCGGGTTGAGAAGATTGTGCTGAACATGGGGCTGGGCGAGGCGACGCAGAATCCGAAGATGCTCGATCCGCTGATCGCAGATCTTGCTGCGATCGCTGGGCAGAAGCCAGTCGCGACCAAGGCGAAGAAGTCGATCGCTGCCTTCAAGGTGCGCGAAGGCATGCCCATCGGCGCCATGGTGACCCTGCGGGGCGACACCATGTACGAGTTTCTGGACCGCCTCATTTCGATCGGCCTGTCCCGCGTGCGCGACTTCCGCGGCGTCTCCACCAAGAGCTTCGATGGCCGTGGCAACTACACGCTGGGTATTCGCGACCAGCTGATCTTCCCGGAGATTGACTATTCCCGGGTGGACAAGCTGAAGGGCATGAATATCACCATCGTGACCACGGCGAAGGACGACAACCAGGCGCGCGCACTGCTGCGGCAGTTCGGCATACCATTCCGCACCGCTGCCTAACCCGACTGTCTAACCCCATTGTCTAACTTCAGGAAAGGGACGAGGACTCAAGACCGATGTCAACCACTGCAAAGCGCGTCAAAGATGCACGTAAGCCGAAGTTCTCTTCGCGGAAGCACAACCGCTGCCAACTGTGCGGCCGCCCGCGCGCATTCTTGCGCAAGTTTGGCGTGTGCCGTCTTTGCTTCCGCAGCCTGGCGCTGCGTGGCGAGATTCCCGGTGTCGTGAAGTCTTCCTGGTAAGGAAGTCTGCCGACGGCCGTTAACCATTTCGCCTGACTCGGAACCATGAGCGGGCCGCACCATCTTCGCTGGTTCTCTTGTCTGGAATGCTGTAGAGCAAGTCCGGACAGAGCGAACGGAGGATGAAGGAGACAGCATGAGCTTTACCGACCCAGTCGCCGATTTTCTGGCACGCATTCGCAACGCCATCCGCGCCCGCCATCAGAAGCTGGACGTCCCTGCCTCGAAGCTGAAGGCAGAGATTGCCCGCATTCTGAAGGAAGAGGGCTACATCGCCAACTACAAGGCCACCGAAGAAGAGGGCCGGCAGGTGCTGCGGGTGTATCTGAAGTACGGCGCGAACAACGAAGCAGCGATTCGCGATCTTCAGCGGATCTCGCGTCCCGGCTGCCGGGTCTATGTGGGTCACGACGAGATTCGTCGCGTGCAGGGCGGCCTCGGGATCAATATCCTCACTACGCCGCGTGGCGTGATGACTGGCCGTCAGGCGCGCCGCGAAGGCGTCGGCGGCGAGATTCTCTGCGAAGTCTGGTAAACGCAGCTTTCAGATTCAGCAAGACAGTCGCAGGCAATAGCCACTGCGGCTGAGCAGGGCAAGGGCTGCAGTGGAACGGAAACGAGCGAGAGGCTAACAGTTGGCAGCTCACCCCGGGACTCGCAAGCCGATGAAGGATTGACCATGTCACGCATAGGAAAACAGCCGATTCCGCTTCCCGCCGGTGTGAAGTACACCGTGCAGGGCGCCGAGGTGCTGGTTGAGGGGCCGAAGGGTAAGTTGAAGGCGCCGCTGCCGCCAGGTATTGCGCTCGAGCAGCAGGATGGCCACCTTGTCGCCACGCGCAACAGCGATGCGCTCGCCCCGCTTCATGGTCTGACCCGCGCATTGATCTTCAATGCTGTCCAGGGTGTCACCAAGGGCTGGACCAGGGAACTGGACATTGTCGGCATCGGCTACCGCGCCGAACTGAAGGGCAAGGGCACGGTCGTCTTTACGCTGGGCTATTCGCACCCCATCGAGTTCCCGCTGCCCACCGGCATTGATGCGACGATTGATCCCAAGCAGACCCGGGTCACCATCAGCGGTATTGACCGGCAGAAGGTGGGCCAGGTGGCGGCGGATATGCGCTCGCTACGCAAGCCGGATCCGTACAAGAACAAAGGTGTGCGCTACAGTGACGAGAAGCTGAAGAAGAAGGTCGGCAAGACCGGCGCCAAGTAGTCGCTCATCGGACTTTGAAACAAACGACTTTACCGAACGGGGCCGCCACGCGATCCCGCTGTTAGGAAGAAACGACGATGATTCCGCAGAGACAGAGAAACGAGATTCGCCAGCGCGTGCATGCACGCATCCGGCGGAAGATGACGGGAACCGCAGAGCGGCCCCGGCTCAATGTATACCGCTCCCTGAACCACATCTATGCGCAGGTGATCGACGATGCGGCGGGCACGACGCTGGTGTCGGCCTCCTCGAAGATGGCCAAGCTGAAGACTGGCGGCAATGTGGCCGCGGCCAAGGAGATTGGCAAGCTAGTGGCAGAACGCGCCCGGGAGAAGGGCGTCACCAAGGTGGTCTTCGATCGTGGCGGCTATCTCTATCACGGGCGCATCAAGGCATTGGCCGATGCAGCGCGCGAGGCGGGTCTGGAGTTTTAGTTCTGGAGTTCTAGCCAGGGTCACGGGCATGGCAGCGGTCCTGCGGGGCCGCTCGGAAGGAAGCAGAGGGATGGCAATTCTCAAGAAGAAACTCGATGCCGGGCACTACAACCTGAAGGACCAGGTGGTCTCGATCAACCGCGTGACCAAGGTCGTCAAGGGCGGCAAGAACATGTCGTTTGCCGCACTCGTGGTCGTGGGTGATCCCAGCGCCGGCGTGGTCGGCTACGGCTCTGGCAAGGCGAAGGAGGTGCCCCAGGCAATTCGCAAGGGCATCGAAAGCGCGAAGAAGAATCTGGTGCATGTGCACCTGACCGACACTTCGATTCCGCACCAGGTGCTGGGCCGCTATGGCTCTGGCCAGGTGCTGTTGAAGCCGGCGCCGGAAGGCACGGGCGTGATTGCGGGCGGCGCGGTGCGCGCCGTGATGACCTCGGCCGGGGTGCAGAACGTGTTGACCAAGAGTCTGGGCACGGCAAATCCGCATAACGTTATCAAGGCGACCTTCGATGCCCTGGTGCAGCTGCGGGATCGTGCCGATGTGGCCGCGCTCCGCGGCAAAACGATACAGGAGCTATAGTCATGGCAGAAAGCGCGAAGAAGACACTGCTGATCGAATACTACCGCTCGAAGATCGCGACACCAGAGAAGCACAAGAGGGTTGTGAAGGGCCTGGGCTTTACGCGGCTGAACCAGATCGTCGAGCGCGAAGATACGGCGTCCATTCGTGGCATGGTCAAGGCCATTCCGCATTTGGTCCGTATCGTCGAGTAGTACGATTACAATCGAGAGAACACGAAACATATGCGAGTCAGTCCCGCCCCGGCAACGGGTGATGAAGGACCGGCGTTTAGCGAGGAATCATGGCAAAGAACTTATCCAATCTGCGTGCGCCGAAGAAGGCGAACAGTAACCGTAAGCGCGTGGGCCGCGGTATGGGCTCCGGCATGGGCAAGACCTCAACCCGCGGCCACAAGGGCCAGGGTTCGCGCTCCGGTTCGAGCCTGATGCGCGGCTTTGAAGGCGGCCAGATGCCGCTGCACCGGCGCCTGCCGAAGCGCGGCTTCACCAACATCTTCCGCACCGAATACACAGTGCTGAATCTTGAAAAGCTGGCCGATCTGACCGAGACCGAGCTCACGCTCGAGCGGCTCCACGAGCTGGGCCTGACCAAAAAGAAGGGTCTGCTCAAGATCCTCGGCAATGGCGAGTTGAAGACGGCGATCACTGTGCATGCGCATAAGTTTTCCAAGTCGGCGCAGGAGAAGATTGAGCGCGCCGGGGGCAAGGTCGTGGTGCTGGGCGCGGCGGCTCCAGTCGGGGCGTAAGGTAGCGGGGCGTACGCAAATCGCTGCGGCAAGAAAGCGCCGCGGCCTGCAGGTATAAGGGCTGACCAATGTTTGAAAAGTTTTCAAATATCTTTCGCATTCCGGACCTGCGCAACCGTCTGCTCTTTACTCTGGCGATGCTCGCGGTCTATCGGCTGGGCGCGCACATTCCCACTCCGGGCGTGGATACCAAGCTGCTCTCTCAGTTCTTCGACCAGCAGAGCGGCTCGGCGCTCGGTCTCGTCGATCTGTTCTCGGGCGGCAACCTGCGCAAGCTCACGGTGTTCGCGCTGGGCATTATGCCCTACATCACCGCCTCCATCATCTTCCAGCTGTTGACCGTGGTCTATGAGCCACTGGCCAAGCTGCAGAAGGAAGGCGAGATTGGCCGGCGCAAGATCACGCAGTGGACCCGCTATCTCACGGTACTCCTGGGCGCCGTGCAGTCATTTGCCATCGCGCTGACTCTTTCTCATGGCACGGGCGGCCAGTCCTATGTGCTGAACCCGGGACCAGGCTTCGTCATGATGACGGTGCTGACCCTGAGCACTGGCACTGCGTTCATCATGTGGCTGGGTGAGCAGATCACCGACCGCGGTGTGGGCAACGGCATGAGTCTGCTCATCTTCGCCGGGATCGTCGATGGCCTGCCGCGCGGTATCCAGGATCTCTATGAGAAGGCGCGCACCCAGGCCTTCGGCGCCTTTACCGTGCCGGCGATTGTGCTGCTGGTCGCCGCCATGATCCTGATCATTGCCTTCATTGTGTATGTAGAGCGCTCGGAGCGCCGCATTCCAGTGCAGTATGCCAAGCGCATCGTGGGACGGCGGCTGATGGGGGGCCAGTCCACTCACCTGCCGCTCAAGGTGAACTCGGGCGGCGTGATGCCAGTGATCTTTGCCAGCTCGATCCTCTCCGCGCCGCTGCTGTTCGCCAACTCGAACTTCGTGCGCAGCCATACCTTCCTTACCCACACCTTTGACGCACTGCGGGTGGGCGAGCCCTGGTATGAACTGCTGTACATCGTCGCTATCGTCTTCTTTGCCTACTTCTATATCTCGATTGTCTTCCGTCCGGACGACATCGCAGACAATATGCGCAAGTATGGCGGCTTTATACCCGGCATTCGCCCCGGCCGGCGCACGTCGGACTTCATCAACGACATTCTGACCCGCATCACGCTGGTGGGCGCGCTGTACCTGATCGTGATTTCACTCATCCCGCAGCTGCTGATCAGCGGTATCCATCTGGAAAACCTGTGGCTGCTGGGGCCGGTCTTCGAAAGAATGCCGACCTGGGTGACGCATGGTCTGAATCTCAACTTCTACTTCGGCGGCACCTCGCTGCTGATCGTAGTGGGCGTGGCGATGGATACGGTGAACCAGATCGAGTCGCAGCTGATCATGCGGCACTACGAGGGCTTCTCGCCACGCAGCGGCCGGGTGCGCGGACGCCGCGCGTGGTAGCTGGAGAGGTGGAGCTGGTCGCTGAGCACACCACGGAAGTCGCCTTTCTGCCCGGCCCGGTGCTGCTGCTGGGTGCGCCCGGCGTAGGCAAGGGGACGCAGGCCAAGGCCATCATGGCTGCCTGGGGCATCCCACAGATCTCGACTGGCGACATCCTGCGCGCCATCAAGAATCGTGATACCGTGCCATCCGCCATTGCCGATCGCCTGCTGCGTGAGGGCCGGCTGCACGAAGACGATCTGGCGCGCATGGGGGCGGGAAAGCTGGTCTCGGATGGCTTGGTCAACGACATGGTGGCAGCGCGTCTGGAAGAGCCGGACACAGTGCGCGGCTACATACTGGATGGCTATCCGCGGACGCTTGGACAAGCCGACTGGCTGGATGCGTACCTGGCAGGCACCAGCAGCGGACAACCAGTCGTCGCGGTCAGCCTGCAGGTGGATGAGCGTCAGCTGTTGCTGCGCGTGACTGGCCGCCGCACCTGCCCCACATGCAAACGCATCTACAACATGTACCTGCAGCCTCCGGCAGTGGACACGGTATGCGACTTCGATCAAACGATCCTGGAGCAGCGGTCCGATGACACCGAAGCCGTCTTCGGGGAACGGATGCGTGCTTACAACCAGCAGACCGCCCCGGTGCTTGAGCATTACCGCGCCGTGGGCCGCTATGCCGAGGTTGCGGGCAACCAGCCGGTAGAGCGCGTTACAGAGAGTATTCTGGCGGCTGTCATGCGCCTGCGCAAGTAGCGGAAGACGAGCGAAATGGCCATTGTGATCAAGACCGTCAAAGAGGTGGAGAAGATGCGCCGCGCCGGCGCAATCGTGCGTGACGTTCTGACCCAGGTTCGCGCCATGGTGAAGCCGGGGGTGACCACCCTGGAGCTGGAGACGGTGGCGGCGAGGCTGATCGAGGAGGCAGGCGCCAAGCCAGCCTTCAAGGGCTACCACGGCTTCCCGTGCGTGCTGTGTACCTCGCGCAATGAGCAGGTAGTCCACGGCATCCCTTCGGCCAAGACGGTGCTTGAGGAGGGAGACATACTCTCTGTCGACTGTGGCGTGGTCATCGATGGCTTCTACGGCGACTCGGCCATCACCATTCCTGTCGGCAAGGTCGCTGCGGAGACGCAACGCCTGCTGGATGTGACCGCAAGCTCGCTGGCCAAGGCCATCGATACCGTGCGTCCCGGCGCCATGCTGGGCGATGTGGGCGCGGCGGTACAGGAGATGGTGGAGGCAGAGGGCTATAGCGTGGTGAAGGAGTTTGTTGGCCACGGTATTGGGACCAGGATGCACGAGGATCCGCAGATCCCCAACTTTGGGCAGCGGGGCAAGGGCGTGCGGCTGCGCGAGGGGATGGTATTGGCCATCGAGCCCATGGTGAATGCTGGTGGCGAGGGTGTGCGGGTACTGAAGGACGGGTGGACGGCAGTGACCGAGGACGGCAGCCTGAGCGCGCACTTCGAGCATACGGTGGCAGTTACGAAGAATGGCGCCGCGATTTTGACCTTATAAGCATACCCGGTCAGGTATGATAAAGGTTGGCGTTTGGCAGGCCGGAAGACTTGGCAGACCAGAGTGAGGTTGGCACTGCCAATCTGGCAATACTGGGGGCTGGCAGGACAGGATCTGGCAGAACTGGGAAAAACTGATTGTCGAAGGAAGACGCGATTGAAGTTATGGCAACGGTGCTCGAGACCTTGCCAAATGCGATGTTTAAAGTGGAACTCGAGAACAAGCATCCGGTGCTGGCCCACGTATCCGGTCGTATGCGGAAGAACTTTATCCGCATACTGCCTGGAGATCGTGTCGCGGTGGAGTTGAGTCCGTACGATCTGAACCGCGGCCGCATCGTCTACAGATACAAATAGCCACCAGCTGTTTCGCTTCCGGCTTTCACGGCTCGGAGGAAGTTAGCTGTCTCTGGCAGAAGCATTTCAGGAGCTGGATTATGAAGGTACGCGCATCCGTTAAGAAGATTTGCGACAAGTGCAAGGTGATCCATCGCCGCGGTGTGGTGCGGGTCATCTGCGATAACCAGAAGCACAAGCAGCGTCAGGGCTAACCCCTTTTCACTGTTTCGCTGATCGATTGAGTGATGGGGAAGTGCGGTTTTTCTTAACGGAAAAACCGCGAAAGCATCCTTCCCACGCGGTCAGGGGCAGTGAAAAGGGCTACATCCTCGACGTACCTCAACGTGGTTTGGGGCGAGTTAGCCGAAGTCAAGGCTTGCGATGAACCTCAACTCCACGCCAACCTGCCGCCACCCTTACCGGTCGCGGCCTCGAAGCATCTGGCGGCTAAGCTGCACGGAAGCATGACGAAGGAAGAGCATGGCACGCATTGCTGGCGTCGATCTGCCGAGAAACAAACAGGCACGCATCGCGCTCACGTATATCTACGGCATTGGCGATCCTCGCGCTGCACGCATCCTGACTGCGGCGAATGTGGATCCGTTCAAGAAGATCCAGGACCTGGGCGAGGATGAGGTCAATCGCATCCGTCAGGTCATCGAGCAAGAAGGCAACATCGAAGGCGATGCCCGCAAGGACGTCTCGATGCACATCAAGCGCCTGATCGACATCCAGAGCTATCGTGGCAACCGTCACCGCCGCAATCTGCCGGTGCGCGGACAGCGTAGCCACACCAACGCGCGCACGCGCAAGGGTCCCCGCAAGGGCACCGTCGCGGGCAAGAAGAAAGCGACGAAGACCTAAATGGCAAAGCCAGAGCAGAAGGCTGCAACCGGCAAAGCCGGCAAGAACAAAAAGTTCAAGAAGCGCGAACGCAAGAACGTGCCGTATGGTCTGGTACACATTCAGGCATCGTTCAACAATACGATCGTCACCATCACGGACAACGTGGGCAACACGCTTTCGTGGAAGAGTTCAGGCTCGCTCGGCTTCCGCGGTTCGCGCAAGGGCACGCCGTTTGCGGCGCAGCAGGCTGCGATGAACGCGGCCACCCAGGCGCGCGATCATGGTCTGCGCTCGGTAGACGTGCGGGTCAGCGGGCCGGGTTCCGGCCGCGAGTCCGCAGTGCGCGCACTCGCGGCGGCGGGAATTGACGTGCGTTCGATTCGCGACGTCACTCCGATTCCGCACAACGGCTGCCGTCCGCCGAAGCGCCGTCGCGTCTGATTCCGGTGTTGTCTACGTCTCATCGATTCGCAGACAACACTCAACTGGACTGGGAGGAAGGGACCCGATCTTAAAAAGACGGGCCTGTAAACCAGTCGACACTCGCAGTTTGAGGAGAATGTAAGTGGCACGTTATACCGGACCAGTCTGCCGCCTTTGCCGCCGCGAAGGCATGAAGCTTTTTCTGAAGGGCACTAAGTGCCACACCGAGAAGTGCGCGGTGGACAAGCGCAATTTCGCGCCCGGCCAGCATGGTCGCGATCGTAAGGTCAAGATCGTCGGTTACGGCCTGCAACTGCGCGAGAAGCAGAAGGCCAAGCGCATCTACTTCACGCTCGAAAGCCAGTTCCGCGCCTACTACGAGAAGGCAAACCGTTCCTCCGGCGTCACCGGCGAAATTCTGCTGCAGCAGCTCGAGCGTCGCCTGGACAACGTAGCCTATCGTCTAGGCTTCGCCTCCAGCCGCCGCCAATCGCGGCAGATCGTGCGCCACGGCCACGTGGAAGTGAACGGCCGCAAGGTGAACATTCCTTCTTTTCAGGTGCAGGTGGGCGATGAGATCAAGATCCGCGAGAACAGCAAGAAGATGACTGTGCTTGAGAGCTCGACCGAGTTCGCCAGCCACCAGCAGAGCCCGCAGTGGCTGCAGGTGGATCACGCGAACCTGTCTGGCAAGGTGCTGGCGCTGCCGAAGCGCGAGGACGTCAACCTGCCAGTCAACGAGCAGCTGATCGTAGAGCTTTACAGCAAGTAGGAGCTCTACAGCAAGTAGGGAGCTCAATAGCAGTAGGCTGCTGTACCGGCATCGTCTAGCAAATCGACCAAAGTTTGCCTGGCAGCATGTGCTGTCAGGTGCAATGCCCGCGCGAGCGGGAACATAAAACGAACCAGGAGACACAGGCGCAGCCGTTGCAGAATGCTTCGCGACGCTAGCTGTGCAGGAGTGATACGCATGCTTTGGAGAGGATTTCAAAAACCGAAGCGTCTTGCGGTAGAAACCGAGACGCTTACCGAGAAGTTTGGGAAGTTCAGCGCGCAGCCTTTTGAACGGGGCTTCGGCACAACGGTTGGCAATGCGCTGCGGCGCGTGCTGCTGTCTTCGATTGAGGGCGCCGCTGTCACCGCGGTGAAGATCGAAGGCGTGCTGCACGAGTTCCAGTCGATCACTGGTGTGGTCGAAGACGCAACCGACATCATCCTGAACCTGAAGCAGATTCCCTTCAAGTTGAGTGGTGAGGGTCCGAAGGCGCTGTATCTGCGCGCAGAGCAGCCCGGCATTGTGACCTCCGGCATGATCGAGGCCGATGGCGATGTCGAGATTCTTGACAAGGATGTATATATCGCGACAGTCAGCGAAGGCGGCAAGCTGGACATGGAGATGCGCCTGAAGCGTGGGCGTGGCTACATTGCGGCCGATAAGAACTTCGACAGCGATCTGGGTATCGGCTTCATCCCGGTGGACTCTGTCCACTCTCCGGTGCGCAAGGTGAACTATGCCGTCGACGCAGCCCGTCTGGGTCAGATCACCGACTACGACAAGCTGACGCTCGAGGTGTGGACCAACGGTTCGGTACTGCCCGCCGATGCGATTGGCCTGGCAGCCAAGCTGATCAAGGACCACATGAGCATCTTCATCAACTTCGAGGAAGAGATCGAAGCCGAACACCAGCTGGATGAGGGCCGCATGCAGTTGCGGAATGAAAACCTCAACCGCTCGGTCGAAGAGCTTGAGCTTTCCGTACGCAGCTACAACTGCCTGAAGAACGCGAACATTCAGACCATCGGCGAGTTGGTTCAGAAGACCGAGCCGGAGATGCTGAAGACCAAGAACTTCGGCCGCAAGTCGTTGAACGAGATCAAGGAAATTCTGGCGCAGATGGGTCTTTCGCTGGGCATGAAGATCGACGAGAACGGCAACGCTGTTCCCGGACCGACCTCCATACCGCCCACGCAGGCACTGCAGCAGAGCTACAACCGCTTCGACGACGAAGAAGACGACCTCGACGTGCTCGAGCCGATGCAGAACGAGCCGGAGAATTTCTAACTACCATTAGCCGGGGCAGGGGAACCTGCTTCGGCGCAAAATTCCGGCGACGTGCGTCGCCAGTTGAATGAGAGATTTGCCATGCGCCATCGCAATGCTGGATACAAACTGGGACGCAACACCAGCCACCGCCGCGCCATGCTGCGGAACCTGGTGACGTCCATTCTTCTAGAGGATCGTGTTGTGACCACTGTCACAAAGGCAAAGGCCGCACGTCCCCAAGTCGAGAAGATGATCACGCTGGGCAAGCGCGGGGATCTGCACGCCCGTCGCCAGGCCCTGGCCTACCTGATGACCGATGAAGCGGTGTCGCGCCTGTTTGAGACAGTCGCGCCCCGCTACGGCGATCGTCAGGGAGGCTACCTGCGCATAGTGCGCACCGGCTTCCAAAAGGGCGATGGGGCAGAGAAGGCCTTCATCGAACTGCTGGGTGCTGAAAAGCTGCTGGATGAGAAGCGGCAGAAGCGCGCCGAAGTCCGCCAGAAGCGTCGCGAAGAGACGGAGAAGGCGATGGCAGAGCAGAGCCCGAACGAAGGCGAAGCCGGAGCCGCCTAGTCCGTAACCACTCGATACGTAACAAGAAGCGCGCCTTTAGGTGCGCTTCTCTGTTTGTACTGCGGCGAAGGCGCCTCGCCCGCAATCGCCTGTCATCCCGTCCGTCCATAAATCTATGGTTCGAGGAATGACAACAGATCGCTTCGCCCCTCCAGTTGGGCGACGAATTGGTGAAAGCAGTCCAAACCGCCAGGTCGTGGTGCAATATGGTGTTGCCATGCCGATCCAACCGCTTCCGCCGGAGCAGGCGGGTGAGGCGCCAAGCTGGTCAATGAAGGAGAACCACGATTGAAAGGCCGCCGTAGCTGGTTCGCCGGACTGCTTCGCTTGCTTCTGGCGCTGGTATTGCTTGTGGCGGCTGCGGTCGGCATGGGGCTGCTGTGGTTGCGCCACGCCATGCGGGCGCAGCTGCCGCAGATCGAGGGAGATCGCCACTCCCTGGCCGTGACCACTCCGGTGACGGTCGAGCGCGATCACCAGGGCGTGCCGCATCTTTCCGCCACATCGCTCGACGACCTGATCGCCGCGCAGGGTTACGTCGCCGCGCAGGACCGGCTATGGCAGATGGACATACTGCGCCGCGCCGCCGCGGGGGAACTTGCAGAACTATTCGGCAGCAAGTTGATCGAGCATGACCGCGCGCAGCGCGTGATGCAGTTCCGTCCCACGGCGGAGCGGCTGACCGCAAGCCTGACGCCACAGGACCGGCGGCTGTTTGAAGACTACGCGCGCGGCGTGAATGCCTACATCGAGGAGGCCGATGAACTGCCGGCAGAGTTCCGCGTGCTGCGCTATCGCCCGCGCACCTGGCAACCGGTGGACTCCATGCTGATCGTGCTCAACATGGTGCAGATGCTGGATCAGCAATGGCCCACCAAGCTGGCACGAGAGACGATCACCAGGAAGCTGGGCGCGACGCTCGCCGTGGATCTCTACCCGACTGGCTCCTGGCGTGACCATCCGCCGGGGCAGGCCGCGCCGGATCTGACGCAGCCGCCAGCGCTTGTCTCGCCAGTCCCAGTGCCGCCACCGTCTGTTGACGAGGGGGAGAATCCGCAGGCAAGCGTGGCCACGGATCTGCTGCACCTGCGCGCTGCGCTCGGCCTGAGCGATCCCTGCCGTGAGTGCACACCCGGCTCAAACGAGTGGGCGGTAAGCGGAGCACGCACCGCAAGCGGCCGTCCGCTGCTCTCCAATGACATGCACCTCAGCCATCAGATACCCGGCATCTGGTACGAGATGGATCTGCGCGCGCCCGGCTTTCACGCTGCCGGTGTGGCGCTGCCCGGCATGCCCATGATCATCGCGGGGCACAATGAGCACGTGGCGTGGGGCTACACGGCGATGTATGGCGACGCGCAGGACCTGTACGTCGAGCGCACCAACGCGCAGGGCGAGTACTGGGCCGCGAATGCATGGCACGCGATGGAGCGCGATCACGAGACCATCCATGTGCGCTTCGGCCAGGACGAGAGCTTCGACGTGCTGCGCACCGAACATGGCCCGGTGCTGACGCCGCTGCTGCCCCATGAGTCGCGCACCATATCGCTGCGCTGGAATTTGTATGACGCACAACTGGCCAGCGGTATGCCGCTCTACGCACTGAATGCCGCCAGCAACTGGCAGGAGTTCCGGGCGGCCGCGAGCCTGTGGTGGGCGCCGACGCTGAACGTGATCTACGCCGACGACCAGGGGCACATTGGCTACCAGGCCGTGGGCCACATCCCGCAGCGGCCCGGCGGATTGGCGGCCACACCCATCACGGACGAAGCCCATGAGTGGCAGAGCATGGTGCCTTTCGCGGCGCTGCCCAGTGTCTTCGATCCGCCGAATGGCATCCTCGCGACGGCGAACTCACGCATCACCCCCGACGGCTATAGTCCGCCGCTGACGCTGGAGTGGGCCGCGCCCTATCGCAATGAGCGCATCTGGAAGTGGCTGGCCAGCCACGACAAGATGACGCGCGATGACATGCTGTCACTGCAGACCGACATCGACTCCGAACTGAACCATGAGCTGGCGCAACGCTTCGCCTATGCCATCGACCACGCACACAACACGACGGCGCAGCAGCGGCAGGCGGCGGACATTCTGCGCTCCTGGGACGGTGTGATGCACACCAACGAAGCCGCACCTGCCATCGTGACCGCGGCGCGGGATGCTCTGTGGCCGCTGCTGCTTGAGCCGCGGCTGGGCGCAGACTGGAAGCTTTATGAGTGGCCGGAGAGTTCTTTCGCGGAGGAGCAGCTCATCACCACCAACCCTGCTGCGTGGCTGCCCGGGAAGTATAGAAGCTGGGACGACCTGCTGGCTGCCGCCGTGACCCGCGGACTGGCTGAAAGGCATGCGCCGCTTGATCTGAAGCAGTGGCGATACGGCGCGGACCACACCATCGCGCTGGCCCATCCGCTCTACAGCATGCTGCCGTTTCTCGGATGGACGGGGGTGCCGCCTACGGCGCAGTCCGGCGATACCACGACGGTGAAGCAGGTGGGCCGCAGCTTCGGCCCGTCGCAGCGCTTCACCATGGATTGGAGCGATGTCGATCAATCGACCGAGAACGTCGTGCTGGGCCAGTCTGGCGATCCAGTGAGCCCGTGGTATCGCGACCAGTGGAGTGCCTGGTACCGGGGCACCACCTTTCCCCTGCCCTTTACCGAGACCGCCGTGCATGCGGCAGCGGAGCACACCCTGCGGTTGACGCCGTGACGCCGTTGCGACAACGGACGGGGACGGCTATCGCACTCGCCGTCACTACGCTCGCTGCGCTGCTTACTCTTCTTCTGCGCGGCCCTTCGTGCGGGCATGACTTCGACTTCCATCTGCTCTCGTGGATCGATGTCGCCACGACCTGGCGCACCGGCCTGCTTACGCCGCACTGGCTGGTTTCTGCCAACTACGCGGCGGGAGAGCCGCGGCTCATCTTCTATCCGCCGGCATCGTGGATACTGGGCGCCGTGTTGGGCAGCGTGGCGGGATGGACCGCCGCTCCGATTCTGTTCAGCGCAGTCTGCCTGTTCTGCGCGGGGGCGGCCATGTATCGGCTGGCGCGGCACTGGCTCGCACCGGCCGCTGCCACTGCTGCCGCGTGCCTCGCCATCGCGAACCCTTACATGCTCTTCGTGGTGTATGAGCGCACGGCCTATGGAGAGCTGCTGGCCGCCACGATCATTCCGCTGGCACTGCTGCACTGCGTACAGTTGCAGCCACGCATCACCACCCTGGCACTGTTGGTAGCGGGAATGTGGCTCTGCAATGCGCCCTCGGGCGTCATGCTCTGCTATGCGTTGTTGTGGATCGCGTTGGGGCGTCTCGCCCTGGAGCGCGCATGGTCAGCTCCACTGCACATGGCAGCGGGCACAGGGCTGGGGCTGGGGATGGCTGGCGTCTACCTGTTTCCAGCCACCTGGCAGCAGCGCTGGGTGGAGATTGCGCGGGCCCTGGGGCCAGGCCTGCGCGTGGAGGACAACTTCCTCTTCGGCCACACCGGCGAGTTCTACCACGACCAGGTGTTGCGCACCGCCTCCTGGATTGCCTGCCTGCTGATCGCTGTCTGCCTGGCGGGCATCCTGTTGTGGCGGGACGCAGTGCGCGAGCGCGGCACGCGCCGGATCGTCTCGCTGACTGGTGTCATCTGCTTGCTGCTGCTGCCGATCAGCGCACCGTTGTGGCATCACACGCCACGCCTCGCCTACCTGCAGTTTCCCTGGCGCTGGCTGATGGTACTGGGTCCCATCGCCACACTGATGCTGACCAGTGTCCTTGCGCGGTGGCTGCCGCGCGTACGGCTCACGCTGGTGGCGGGTGTGCTGTGCCTTGTCTCCATCGCCGTGTGCAGCCACGCCTTCTATCAGGTCTGCGATGACGAGGATGCTGTCCCGGCGCAGGTCGCGCGCTTGCAGCAGGGCAGTGGCGGACGAGGGGCCGATGAATACACGCCGCGTAACGCAGACAACTCCGAAGTGGCGCAGGACCTTCCCGCGGTCCGCGTGCTGACGGAGAGCGACGCGGAAGTAGCGGACGGCAGCAAGGAGGAGAATCCGGAGTGGCGGCGGGAGGCTGCTGCAGAGCTGCCCGCGCTGATCCACGTTCAGCAATGGTCGCCCGAGCATCGCGACCTTACCATTGTCTCGCCCGCGGACGGCTACGCAGTGTTGCGCCTGATGGACTATCACGCGTGGCGTGTCCTGCGGAACGGCAGGTCTATGCCAACCCGGCCGCACCGCGGCGATGGGCTGATGACCATTCCGGTAGCGGCCGGACGTTCGCACATCGAGATCACCTGGCGCATCACACGCGACATCTGGATGGGCCGCGCGGTCTCGCTGCTCGCCGTTTGTACCTGGACGTTCTTGTTCTTTAGGGAGCGCCGCGTTCAAGCCTAAGCTTTGAGTTGCTGTTCCGCCGCCGCGTAGGTTTGGCGGATGCCATCAGCGAGTGCCGTCCGTGCTCGCCAGCCCAGACCATGAATGCGCGACACGTCCAGCAGCTTGCGCGGCGTGCCATCCGGCTTTGACGTATCGAAGCGAAGCTCGCCTGCAAAGTCCAGTTCGCGGGATACCAGTTCAGCCAGTTCGCGGATAGTCACATCCTGGCCTGTCCCTATGTTTATCAGCGGTGCGTGCTCCGGGCTGATGAGTGTAGCAAACGCCGCGTCGGGCAGCTGCATCAGGAAGACGCAGGCGGCCGCCATGTCTTCGCTGTACAGCAGCTCGCGCCGTGGTGTGCCGGTGCCCCAGACCTCGATGAAGTTGCGCCCTGCTGCCTTCGCCTCGACCACCCTGCGCATCAGCGCCGGCAAAACGTGCGATGTCTGCAAATCGAAGTTGTCATGCGGTCCGTAGAGGTTGGTGGGCATTGCGGCCAGGTACTGCGTGCCGTATTGGCGGTTGTAGGCCCAGCACATCTCAATGCCGGCAATCTTCGCGATCGCATACGGGCGATTGGTCGGTTCCAGCGGCCCGGTCAGCAGGTACTCCTCGCGGATGGGCTGCGGGCACATCCGCGGATAGATGCAGCTTGACCCGAGAAACAGCAGCCGGCGCACGCCTGTCTGCCGGCTGGCCTCGATCACGTTGGTCTGCAGAATGAGGTTGTCGCGAATGAAATCAGCCGGATAGGTGTCGTTGGCCAGAATGCCGCCCACCTTGGCCGCTGCGAGGAACACATACTCCGGGCGTTCTGC
>JBBRLT010000052.1:0-23816 GCA_038231235.1 Terriglobales bacterium | reverse complement strand
CGTGCAGACAGGCCAAGCCAGCGTGCACGCGAATACACAGGGCGCTTTCACGGGCGCACCGCGCCCCACCTGGGAGCTGCCGCGGACCGTAACGCCGCAGTGGGAGATTCCCAATTACAACCCGGTGCAGCCCAATCAGGTGCAGGGGAATCCGCGCGACCGCGGTTCGTTCGGTATTCCCCTGGGCGGCTTCGTCGGCTACGGAGCTTTTCCTGACTACTCGTTCGTAGGGCCGCCCCTATCGGATGAGCAAGCGCCGCCGGATGGCCGCGGGCAGCTGGAGCCGCCACCTGGCCCGGGTCGCGCGGGGTATCCGCCAGACAGCCCGGAGCAAGCGGGATATCCGTCGCCTGACGAGGGTAGAGGGAACGGAAATTTCGCGCCGAGGCGGCCACCCTACCGCCCCGGCCAAGATGCTCCAGCCGTAGCGCAACCCCAGCGGGCGGCAGACCCCAGCGATGGGCTGGAACATCCGGAGATCACGCTGATCTTTCGCGATGGCAGGCCGACGCGCAAGATACGCAGCTATGTGCTGACCGGCACGGCGCTGCTGGCGATCGAGAATGGCCACCAGACCCGGATTCCGCTGGCAGAGCTGGATCTGCCCGCGACGGAAGAGCGCAACCGTGAAGCCGGGGCGGACTTCACCGTGCCCGGAGGCAGCCGCTAAATCATTTTTGATTGAGTGCGGACTGCGATGCGAACGCGGCCTTTGCTGAGGGAGTGACCCCGCTGGATCGCCACGTCGCAACAATGATCAGGTGCGGAAGACTTCCAGGCGCACGGCTGAAAGCTCGACGGCACCCGCAACCTCAGCCAGATAGGCGTCTAGCTTCTGGCGCAGCCGTTTCAGTGTCTCGTTCTCGGTGAGTCCTTCACAAAGAAATCCGTTGATCTCCGGCACCCGGGCTTCGTAGCCGTGGTCCAGCCGCTCAATCTCTACGCGATACACCGTCATTTCCCTGTGCCTCATCCCGCTCCGCTCATCCAGTCCTGGTGGTCCATTCCTGAACGGGAGCCAGACAAGCATGCCTGCCCGGTGAACAACATGGGAATAACACCCTTGAGTCACGGGAAAGCTACGGTAACTGGGGAGGGAATGGGCATGCGGCGACCCCGGACCGTTCTCCTCGCCGCAACCAAGACAGCTCCTGGACGTTGCCCTCGTCTCTTCGCTTTAGTAGTTTCTGGAGGGCAGGGAGCTTCGCAACTGGGGAGGAAATCGATGACTGAAACCATCCGTGGCGGGCGCCTGGAAGACGCTCGCGAATGCGGGCGCATCTGCCATGCAGCGTTCGCTGCCATCGCTGGCGCCCACAATCTGCCGCCTGATTTGCCCAACGCAGTGGTTGCCACCGATGTGGTCAGCATGATGCTGGGGCATCCGGGGTTCTATGGAGTGGTTGCCGAGCAGGATGGGCGCATCGTCGGAAGCAATTTTCTCGACGAGCGGAACCCCATCTCTGGCGTTGGCCCGATCACCGTCGATCCAGCAGTGCAGAACCGCGGAGTGGGTGGCCGCCTGATGCAAGCCGTCATGGAACGGTCGGCAAAGAAGGGCTTCCCGGGCATCCGTCTCTTGCAAGCCGGATATCACTGGCGATCGCTCTCGCTCTATACCAAGCTGGGCTTCGATGTGCGCGAGCACATCTCCTGCATGCAGGGGCCGGCCATGCAGCAGGCGATCGATGGCTATGCCGTGCGCACGGCCCGAGATGCAGACGTTGCAGCATGCGATGCGTTGTGCCAGCGCGTGCATGGCCACCATCGGCACGGCGAATTGCGCGATGCGGTAAGCCAGGGCGTCGCACATGTGGTCGAGCGTGGCGGCCGCATCACCGCATATGACACCGGCATCGCCTTCTTCAGCCACGCTGTCGGCGAAACCACAGACGATGTGAAAGCGCTGATCAGCGCGGCAACATCGTTCGGGGGGCCGGGGTTCCTGGTGCCCTCCCGGAACGGTGAACTGATGCGCTGGTGCATGGGCAAAGGCCTGCGCATCATCCAGTCCATGACCCTGATGACCGTCGGGCTCTACAACGAACCCACCGGCGCCTATCTGCCTTCGATCACCTACTGACTTCACGACACGGCACTGCTGCGGAGAGCTATTCCCACTCGATTGTGCCGGGTGGCTTCGACGTAATGTCGTAGACCACCCGGTTGATGCCGCGAATCTCATTCACGATGCGGCTGGAGATGCGCTTCAGCACCTCGTATGGCAGCGGCACCCAGTCTGCGGTCATGCCGTCCTCTGAATGCACGGCGCGGATGGCGCAGGTGTAGGCATAGGTGCGCTGATCGCCCATCACGCCGACGCTCTTCACTGGCAGCAGCACGGCGAAGGATTGCCATATCTGGCGGTAGAGTCCGGCTTCCTTGATCTCATGCACCACGATCTCGTCGGCCTCCTGCAGCAGCGCGACTCGCTCCGCAGTCACCTCGCCGAGGATGCGCACCGCGAGCCCTGGGCCGGGGAAGGGCTGGCGCTCCAGAATCTCTTCCGGCATGCTAAGGTCGCGGCCGATGCGGCGGACCTCGTCCTTGAACAGATCGCGCAAGGGTTCGATCAGCTTCAGCTTCATGGTCTCCGGCAGGCCGCCGACATTGTGATGGCTCTTGATGGTCTGCGATGGCCCCTTCACTGACGACGACTCAATCACATCGGGATAGAGCGTTCCCTGCACCAGGTAGTCAACGCCGCCAGTGGTCTGCGCAATGCGCTGCGCTTCGTCGTCGAAGACTGCGATGAATTCATTGCCGATGGCCTTGCGCTTGGTCTCGGGGTCGGTAACGCCAGCGAGTTTGGCGAGGAAGCGCGTGCTCGCATCCACGGCGACCAGGTTCAGGTTCAGCTTCTCCCGCATGGTCTGCTGCACCTTGAAGAATTCATTGCGCCGCAGCACGCCGTTGTTCACGAAGACGCAGGTAAGCTGATCCCCGATGGCGCGCGCTACCAGCACTGCCGCTACAGAAGAATCGACACCGCCGGAGAGGGCGCAGATTGCATGGCCGTCCCCTACCTTCTGCTTGATCGCGGCGACGGTGCTCTCGACAAAGTGCGCCGGCGTCCAGTCTGCCCTGGCGTTGCAGATGCGGAAGAGGAAGTTGCGCAGCAGCTCTGTTCCCTGCCTGGTGTGGTGTACTTCTGGATGGAACTGCACTGCCCAGATGCGCCGCTCCGGGTTGGCGATGCCGGCCACGGCATTCGCGGTCTTCGCCGTCAGATGAAAGCCGGGAGGGAGCTGCAGCGCTTCATCGCCGTGCGACATCCACACCGACAGGTCGGCAGGCAGGCCTTCAAAGAGTGGATTGTTTGCATCGACTACTTCGACGTCTGCATGGCCGTATTCGCGTTTGTCCGCAGGGCGCACCGTGCCCCCCAGGTGATGGGTGATGAACTGCAGCCCATAGCAGATGCCAAGCACCGGAAGGCCGAGTTCTAGAACCTGCGGGTCGGCGGGCGGCGCGTCAACGTCGTACACCGAGCAGGGGCCGCCAGAGAGCACGATGCCCACTGGCTTGTACGCCTGAATCTCTGCAATCGATGCGGTGCATGGCAGCACGGCGGAAAAGACATTCTGTTCGCGGATGCGGCGGGCAATCAGCTGGGTGTATTGCGCCCCGAAGTCCAGGATGACGATCGACTGGGTTTCCACTCTTCAAGTGTAGCTGCTACGGAGTGCGGTATCGGTGGCGCAATTCGAGGAACGCCGCCAGCCGCACTACCTGAAAGAAGTCAGAGGCCGCGAGATACCCGAGGCCCACCAGTGCCCACCAGATGTAAAGCGCCATGCCGGACATCACTGTCTCAAACGGCAGCGGGATGGACGAGAAGACCAGCGCCAGCACGATGAGCGCGAGCTTGACGATGCCCAGCACCAGGTTGACCTCAATCAGCTTCGGAGTCAGCCGCCCCAGGTGCAGTGCCGCGAGCAGGCTGGCCATCACACTGCGGTCTTCGACGACGACGAGCACCGTGGCGATAGACGGAATCCAACTCCATACCGCCCACAGGCTGAAGCTGCCCAGCGAAAGGCAGATGAGCCAGGCCGCGAAGCGGACTGCCTGCGGCTCCGCACCCGGCGCGAGGCCAACAATGGTGCCGGCCGCTGCCCAGCGGACGAGCAGCGCCCACAGCGATACGCTCGCGACCAGTGCAAAGATGCGCAGTAGCTGCAGCAACATCAGCGAGAGCGGACGGAAGCGCGCCTTCAGCGTAAGCCTGCGCAGTACAAACGCGCGGCCCAACCCCGAAGCCGCGGCCCAGCCCAGAGGCAGCAATGCGACGAGCCACCGCAAAGGCGCCGGGACAAGGGCATTCGGAAGTCTCATCAGAATGCGCAGAACGCCCACAGGATCGGCCGACGATATGTCAATGCCGAAAAACGGGAGATGGGACGTCGCCACGTATATCAAGATGAGTGCCGGAATGCCGAACAGCCATCTCCACGCCAGCTCGCGCGCGATGAGCCCCGGACGCGACCAGCAGCTTGCAATGACGTGGACCAGCGACTGCGTGCCGCGGACGCGCTCAACCTGCGTGGTAGGCCGAGGCGGCGGCTGACTCTCCACCTAGCGGACCACGAAGTTGACCAGCTTGCCCGGGACAATCACGACCTTCACGACCGTCTTGCCTTTGAGCGCGGCCTGCACCTTTTCATCCGCGCGGGCCGCTGCTTCCAGATCATCGCGCGATGCATCGAGCGCGACGCGAATCACCGAGCGCAGCTTGCCGTTGACCTGCACTGGTATCTCGATCGCGTCTTCGCGCGCCAACGCTTCGTCGAACTTCGGCCAGGGATGGCGAAGGATGGAATCCGTCTTGCCCAGCCGCTCCCACAACTCCGCGGAAAGATGCGGGGCGAATGGCGCCAGCATCAGCACCAACGTCTGCAGAATCCGCGCCAGGGTAGCGGGCGGAATGGCGCCGGCGGCGATCTCCGCATCCGCTGCAGTCAACTGATTCACCAGCTCCATGATGGCGGCGATGGAAGTGTTGAAGTGCCATCGTCCGCCGAAGTCTTGCGTGATCTTGCGCAGGGTCTGGTGCAGCTTGCGCAGCAGCGGCACGGCTGCGGCAGACGCAACAGCATCGGCCAAAGGTGCATCGTGCACGCGCTCGGCATGGCGCATGACGAAGCGGTACACACGCGACAGGAAGCGGCTGACTCCAGCGACCCCGTCCTCCTGCCAGTCCAGGTCGCGGTCTGGCGGCGCGGCAAACAGCGAGTACAGGCGCGCCGAATCAACTCCGTAACGCGGGATCATCTCATCCGGCGACACCACGTTGCCCTTGGACTTCGACATCTTCGCGCCGTTCTTGATCACCATGCCCTGGGTAAACAGGCGCGCAGCGGGCTCATCGTTTTTGATCATCCCCAGGTCGCGCATCACCCTGGTCCAGAAGCGTGAGTAGATCAGGTGCAGGATGGCGTGCTCTACACCGCCGATGTACTGGTCGATGGGAAACCAATACGCCACTGCTGCGGTATCGAAGGGCGCCGTGGCATCCTTCGCACTGGTATAGCGGTAGAAGTACCAGGACGAGTCGACGAAGGTGTCCATCGTATCCGTCTCGCGGCGCGCGGGACCGCCACAGCGCGGGCACACGGCGTTGACGAACTCCGGCATGCGCGCCAGCGGCGAGCCACCCTCCTGGGTTATCTCTACCTGCTCCGGCAGCAGCACGGGCAACTGTTCATCCGGCACCGGCACAATGCCGTCCTTGGCGCAGTAGAGCATGGGGATGGGCGTGCCCCAGTAGCGCTGGCGGCTGACTCCCCAGTCCTTCAATCGGAAGGTGACGGTGGCCTCGCCAAAGCCATGCTGCTTTGCAAACAAAGTCATCGCGCGCTGCGCCTGCTCGCAGCCCTGCCCGGTCCACTCACCCGAGTCGACCAGCAGACCATCCTCTGCAACGAAGGGCAGCGCAGCGGGTGTTTCACCTGCATTCGGCTCGCGCACTACCTGCTGGATCGGCAGGCCATACTTCGTCGCGAACTCGAAGTCGCGCTCGTCATGCGCGGGGACCGACATGATGGCGCCGGTGCCGTAGTCCAGCAGCACATAGTTGGCCGCCCACACCGGGACGCGCTCCTGGTTGAACGGGTTGATAGCGTAGTGGCCGGTGAAGACGCCGTGCTTGTCTATATCGTTAAAACCGCCACGGGCGTCATCGTTAAAACCGCCACGGGCGTCATCGTTAAAACCGCCACGGGCGTCATTGCCAAACCCGCCGGCGGCGCCCCCGCCCACGTCGCCTGCTTCACGCGCGCTGCTCTGCTCGGCCAGCAAGGCAGCAACACGCTGGGCAAGCTCGGCGTCCTGATCCGCGAAAGCGCGGATCAGGGGGTGCTCCGGGGCCAGCTGCAGGCTGGTCGCGCCGAAGATCGTATCAATGCGCGTGGTAAATACCTTCACGGTATCGTCGCTGCCTTCCACGGTGAATGCGACGGTCGCGCCCGCACTGCGGCCGATCCAGTTGCGCTGCATAGTGCGCACGCGCTCCGGCCATCCGTCCAGCTTATCCAGGCCGTCCAGCAACTCCTGCGCGTACTGGCTGGTGCGCAGGAACCACTGCTCCAGCTCGCGCTGCTCGACCAGCGTGTCTTCATGCCGCCAGCAATAGCCGTTGATCACCTGTTCATTGGCCAGTACGGTGCGGCAGTCCGGACACCAGTTCACCTTGCTCTGCTTGCGATAGGCCAGCCCGCGCTCGTACATGCGCAGAAAGAACCACTGGTTCCAGCGGTAGTAGTCGGGCAGGCAGGTGGTTAATTCGGTGGCCCAGTCGTAGCTCAGCCCCAGCTGCTCCATCTGCACGCGCATCTGCGCGATGTTTCTCAGCGTCCACTCGCGCGGCGGAGTGTTGTTCTTGAGCGCGGCATTCTCTGCTGGCAGTCCGAAGGCGTCCCAGCCCATGGGGTGCAGCACGTTGTAGCCCTGCATCCACATGTAGCGAGCCAGCGCATCGCCAATGGCGTAGTTGCGCACGTGGCCCATGTGCAACTGGCCCGAAGGGTACGGCAGCATCTCCAGCACGTAATACTTGGGCTTGCTGCTGGTCGCCGGCTCTGCCGCGTACAAGTCCGGCTGCGCGGCCCAGCGTGCCTGCCAGCGCGCTTCCAGCTCGGCGGGATGATAACGGACCTCTGTGTTGATGCTGTCCGTATTCGTGTCGGTAGGCGCGGCACTCCCGGCCGGCCGGGGCGAAGCTTGCGTGGAGTCCATGTGTCTGTAGATTGTATCGTCGCCAGCCGGCCCTGTTCCGTCGCGTTATTTCGACGCGGCCACACGTCCCAGCAGCGACTTCAGCACGTTCACATTGCGCGCCTCGTCGCCGGGCTCGTCCACTGGCGTCTCTGCGATGAAGGCGCAGTGGCGGAACCGCGGATCATTCAAGATGCGGCGGAAGGCCGCAGCCCCGATGGTTCCCTCGCCGATGTGTTCGTGCCGGTCCAGCCGCGAACCCTGCGCCGCCTTGGCATCGTTCATGTGCCAGACCCGCACCGTGTCCAGCCCGATCGATGCTTCAATCTCTGCGACGGTGCGCTCGTAGCCGGCCGCGGAGACAATGTCATAGCCGCTGACGTGGGTGTGGCAGGTGTCCAGACACGCGCCAATGGGCGCAACGGCGCGCAGCTTCTCTACCAGCTCCCCCACCTGCTGGAAGCTGCTGCCGAGCGAGAACTCGGCACCCGCTGTGTTCTCGATCAGCAGGCGAAAGTCGCACTCCTGCCAGGCCAGCCCGTCCAGCGCCTGTGCGATTGCGTCGGCCGCGCGCAGCAATCCGGATTCCCGCGTCATGCCGCGCCAGGAGCCGGGATGGAGCACCAGATACTCAGCTCCCAGAGCCAAAGCGCGTTCCACCTCACCGCGCAAGGCGGCAATCGACTTCTGCCAGATGTCCTCGGACTGTGCGGCCACGTTGATCAGATAACTGGCGTGGATCACCAGCGGATGCACGTCGAAGCGCGTGCGCAGCTCGTGCATCTGCGCGCAGTGCTCTTTGGCAATGTTGGCAGGGCGCCACATGCGCGGGCTGGAGGAGAATATCTGGAAGGTATTCGCACCCGCCTGATGCGCGCGTTCGGCTGCCTTGTAGACGCCGCCGGCGGTGGAGAGGTGCACGCCAATGCGCGGCCGGTGGACAGTCTCCGACGCGCTCAAGGTTGCGCGCTCAAGGTTGCCTCCGGCGCGCTCAAGGCTGCCTCCGTCTCGCTCAAGGCTGCGCCTGCGCATGCTGCCGCGCCCGCCACAATGCGCCTTCGGTGGGGTCGACTGCCTGCGCAACGATAGAAGTGCCCCGCTGTTCGCGCTTGAGGGTGGCGATCATGGTCTGCCGCACGGTCGCGATGTTTTCAAGCACACTGCCGGTGAAGGCCACGCGGCGCGGCGCTTCCGGCTCGAGCACCAGCAGCTTGCGCAGTGCCACAGCCGCATCCTTGCCCAGCGCGCGGCCGGCCTGGCGGAGAATGTCTTTCGCAAGCGCATCCCCCTGCTCTGCTACTTCGACGACGATGGGCACCAGCGCTGCGAAGTCTGGCGGCGGCGTGGCATGGGCAATCTCGATGAGCTGCTCCAGCGTGTCCGCCTTCCACTGTGTGGCGAGCGCATTCAGCAGCTTGATCGGCACATCCTGTTCGTCATGCGCGCGCAGCGCAGCCCGCAGCGCCTGATGGCCAATCCAGTAGCCGGAGCCCTGGTCTGCCAGCATTGGCCCCCAGCCGCCCACGGTGACGAGTGCTCCGCTGCTGGTGCGGCCCAGAATGTTGGAGCCAGTGCCGGCGATCACCAGCACGCCGGCCTCGCCGGGAAAGGCCGCGTCCAGTGCGATGTCCACGTCTCCACAGACGTGCAGGTCGCCGCCCAGCAGGGGCCCCAGCGTCTGCCACACCCAGCCATTCACTGTGGAGACGGTGTTGCCCGCGATGCCCACGCAGGTCGAGACAACCTCGCGAATCGCCACGCCACTGCTCGCTGCCAGCTCGCCCAGCAGCGCGCGCAGGTTCGCCTCTGCCTGCGCGGGCGAGACACGCATCGTCTTGATGCTGCCGCTCTTCGCGCGGGCAAGCACGCGCTCCTCGTCTCCCAGCGCGGCGCGGGTGCTGGTGCCGCCGGCATCGATCCCCAGAAAATAGGCCATGAGAACTCTCATGATACCGGCTCGGTATCGAGTCCAGAGTATTGCGCTCAGGGCGCGGCGGGCAGCGTCACTAGCGCCGGCTCAAGCACGGCAGCGCTGCAGTCCGTCGCCGGCGCGTCCAGCTTCAGGATCTCCGCGATAAACGGGAACACATTCACGTTTTCGAACGGCTGCAATGCAACGCCGGCGCGAATGTCCGGCCCCTCGGCATAAAAGATGGCGCGCATCTGCGGGACCACGTGCGCGTCGTAGCCATGCATGCCCTTGTTGGGGGGATGATCGTGCACAGCATCTGCTGGCGCACGCGCGCGGATGGCATAGGGGCCAGTGGGGACGATCACCGGATCGCCGATACGCGGCTCGTTGGCATAGTTGAGGGACGCGGGCATCTTGTTGCGCCGGTACACCATGAACTTGTCGCTGGCGATGCGCAGTTTGCTGTATATCTTCGCTGCCGCTTCCTCTGTTTCGGGATAGAGCAGAGCACCGGCGGTCTCGACACCGCTGAGGTCGGCATACTGGTCCAGGTTGATCCAGTCGCCCTGCTCGGCAGCCATGCCATGGTCGGAGATGACCACCAGATCGACGGGCAGATGCGTGGCCGCCAGACGCGCGCGCAGCGTGCCGATCAGCGCATCCACATGGTGCACGGCCTCCCGCGTCTGAGGCGCGTCCGGACCATACTGATGGCCGGCGTGGTCCACTTCGGAGTAGTAGAGCGTTACGAAGTGCGGACGCTGCGCCTCCGGCAGTCTCAGCCAGTCAATCGCCTGATCGATGCGCGCCTCATCCGGCACGCTGTCATCGTATTTCAGGTAGTAGCTGGGCCGCTGGCCGGCAATCTTCGCTTCGGAGCCTGGCCAGAAAAAACAGGCCGCGCGCATGCCCTGCTGCTCTGCCAGGGACCACAGCGGTACACCGCGATACCAGCTGCCATCTGTAACCGTTACAGAATCATTGAAAGCGTAGTGCTGCTTGCGGGCCGGATCGTAAAAGTTCATCGCCACGATGCCGTGGTGTTCCGGATAGAGGCCGGTCACCAGCGTGTAGTGATTGGGAAAGGTAACCGACGGATACGCCGGCAGCATGCCATTGGCGGCGGACGCGCCAGCCTTGGCTATCGCGTCAAGATGCGGCGCGCCATACAGCTTCGCATAGTCGTAGCGAAAGCCATCCAGCGACACCAGCACAACGTAGTGCTTCGCGCGCTGCTCGGGACGATTGTCCGGATTGTGCGCGTCGATGACGTCGACGCTGGTTCTGGAGGGGTGCGGCCTGGACGCTGCGCGCCCCGCCGTAAGCAGGGAGACGAACAGCAGCGATGCAGTAAGCAGACAGCGCATGATCTTGAAGCTACCTCAGTTGCGGCCGCGGCGCGATGGCATCAGGCGGGCAATGCCACCTCGGAGGCGCCTGCTGCTGCCTGGCACAGATACATATCTGCCTGAATGCCGGTGCGTTCAAGATAAGCCGCGTGCATGGCGGTACGAAAGTGCTCCGCTTCAGGCGCTGCTACCAGGTTGACGGTACAGCCGCCAAATCCTCCACCAGTAAGCCGCGCCCCGATAATGCCGCGCTGTGCGGCCGCCAACTCCACCAGCAGGTCGGCTTCTGGACAACTGGCCGCAAAATCGTCGCGATAGCTGGCGTGGGCCTCCGCCATCAGCCGGCCAACCCGGGCCATGTCTCCGGCTTCGAGCGCAGCGGCGGCCTGCTCCACACGCGTGTTCTCGGTGATGATGTGGCGACAGCGGAGAAAGGCTTCCTTCGAGATGCTCGACCGGACGCTTTCCAGACCGGCCATGGTCGCATCGCGCAGCTCCTGTATTCGTGGGCTGCCGCTGTCTGGCTGGGCCGCCCGCAGCGCCTTGCTTCCCTCTTCTACTTCAGCGCGTCGCGTGTTGTACTTGCCACCCGCGTGCGAGTGCTTCACCATGGTGTTGCAGATGACCAGCCGCACATCGGCCGGCAGCGGCACGGCGCGCGACGTGAGGTCGCGCGTATCGATCACCAGCGCGTGATCCTTCACGCCGTGGCAGGCGATGTACTGGTCCATAATGCCGCTTTGCGCGCCCACGAATCCGTTTTCTGCGCGCTTGCAGGCGAGCGCAATTTCGGTCAGTTGCAGCGTCTTCCCCGCCAGCCAGAGTGCCGCCAGCGCCACCGCAACCTCAATCGACGCCGAGGAGCTGAGTCCCGAGCCCAGCGGGACATCCCCAGACAGGGTCATCGAAAACGCTGGCGTCTCGATGCCTGACTGCCGCAGGCTCCACAACACGCCCAGTGGATAGTCTGACCAGCTATGCGTTGCCTTGTCCGGCGGAGCCGCCGCGTCGAAGCGAAACTCCTCCTGGAAGTTTGCCGAGTAGAGAACGCTGGAGGAGCCGGTGGCAGGGCTGACCACGGCAATTGTGTTGAAGTCGATGGCTGCCGGCATCACCAGTCCGCCAGTGTAGTCCGTGTGTTCGCCGATCAGGTTGACGCGCCCTGGCGCCTGAAAGGCACGCGCCGCCGCTCCGTATCGCGCGGCATGCTCCGCCACTACCGGCTCAATCGCCGTCATCTCGTCTCCTCTTTGGCAATGGCGGCGGCGCGAAGCCGCAGGCTCCAGGTGCGCTGCTCACCCGGCGCCAACAGCCATGCCGTGCCGTTCCGTTCAGCGTCGGCCAGACTATCGCAATTCGCGTGCGTTGGCTCCAGGGCGACGGTGTACTGCTTATTCTGGCCAATTTCGGGCCATGCGGCGCGGCAGATCCACAGGCCCAGATACGGCAACACAGTGCAGTCAAAGGAAAGCTCCAGGGCCTCGCCAAGGGTGGGCCGCTGTAACTGGCACCATCCAGAGGCGCAGGGGCCGGCAAACAGCTTGTCTGCCTGCAGACCGTCGGGCGGCCCTACGTTGCTTAGATCGGCCGCCCCATCGGCCGCAAGCTTCAGGTGCGACCATGCGATGCGGGTGCCCGGTTTGCCCAGCCGCTCTGCTTTCGAACTCTCCACGGTTACATATTCAATATCAGGGGGCAGTTCGATCCGGTCGCCCTCTTCGACACGCAACAACGGATGCGCACTGTAGAGTAGGCTGCGTGGCGCGCTGCCGGCATTGGTGAGCGCATAGTCCAGCACCAGCGCGGTGCCTTCCAAAGAGGCGCGGCGATGCAACTCGATCGCTCCCCTGCAGGCAGAGACGCGCAGGCTCAAAACTCCCTCTGCTTGCTCCTCACTCCATGCAGTGCGCCACAGCTCGCCGTGGTCAGGCGCAGTGCTGGTGGCCGCGACGGTGGGCAGGCACTCGTCGAACCCGCCGCCATCCCACTCGTCGAACCCGCCGGTGGTTTTCGCATCCTCATAGGGTCGCAGCGGAGGCAGCAGCCACTCCGTGCCAGAGCGTTTGCTGAAGAGCGATAGAATCTTGCCGCCGCGCTGGGGAGCGATGGTGACGCGCAGATGTGCATTCTCCAGCATGCGCAGCTCGCCCTCGCTGGAATGCTGAGCAGTCTCATGCTCGGTGCCAATCTGGTTCATGCGCTGGTCACCTGGGATTGCGCAGCGTTCAGGTAATGCGTCGCAGGGACTGCACGCAGCTGCGCCGCTGCATCCTCCGGCAGGATGTCCCGTTGCGGCATGCCCAGCATCTCGAAGCCAACCATGAACTTCTTCACCGTCGCAGAGCGCAGCAGCGGCGGATAGAAGTGCGCATGGAAGTGCTGCTCCGCGCCGGAGCCCTGATGAAATCCCATGGTGTAGGGGAAGCTGGTCTGGAACAGATTGTCGTAGCGAATGGTCAACTGGCTCAGGATGTCCGCGAGCGAGCGCCGTTGTGCGGCGCTGAAGTCCGGCAGTTGTCTCAGCTGTTGGCGCGGCAGTAGCAGCGTTTCGAACGGCCACACTGCCCAGTACGGCACCACCACCAGGAAATCCTCGTTCTGGCAGACGATGCGCTCCTGCTGCTCTGCCTCAAGCGCTGCATAGTCGGCCAGCAGGCTGGTTCCGCGCTGCTGGCGCCACTGCTCCAGATGCTGCTGCTCCGCTGCTGGCTCGTCCGGAACATGACCAGTCGCCCATATCTGGCAGTGCGGGTGCGGGTTGCTGGCCCCCATCATGGCGCCGCGATTTTCGAATATCTGCACGTAGCGGATGAATGGCAGCGCGGAGAGCTCGACGTACTGCGCGGTCCACGCATCGACCACGGCTGCAATCGCAGCGAGGCTTATCCGCGCCAGTGTCAGGCTGTGGTCGGGATGAAAGCAGAGCACCCGGCACACGCCCCGCTCCTGCTCTGCCACCAGCAGCGGAGAGCCGCTAGGCGCAGGAGCCGGGGCATCCGGCAGCAGCGCGGCGTAGTCATTGTCAAAGGCGAACACGGAGGTGTACTGCGGATTGCGATGGCCGCCTGCCCGCTCATTGCCAGGACATAGATAGCATTGCGGATCGTAGTGGAGCGGCGGTGCTGCCTCCGTCTTGCCTGTCTCACCTTGCCAGGGGCGTTGCGTGCGGTGGGGTGACACCAGCACCCATTCGCCGCGCAGGGGATTGTAGCGGCGGTGGGGAAAGGCATTACGCGTCGTGGTCGTCATAGCGCGTGCGCGGCTCCGTGATTCTGTGAACGCCAGCGTACGCTATTTTGCCTGCATCCGGGCAGTCGAGCCGCGCTACTGCCCTTGCTGCCGCTACTGCACTTTGCCGCTGGGACGCAGCCGGCGCATTTCGGCCGCGCAGGCCACGGCGTTGATCGCAGTCAGCTTCAGATTGTCTGCAGCCGCCCACAGCCAGAAGCGGTGTGTCGGCCCCGCCTCGTCATCTGCGGCCCGCACGCGGACCAGGACCTGCTCCTGTCCTGCTGCGGCCAGATTGGAGGGCGGCTCATCATCGCTGCTGGCAACTTCTACATGCTTGCTGGTCGCCAGCAACTCGCCCATCTGCTCGACCGTCATGGCGCGCTCCACCTCCACGCCGAGCGAAAACGTGTGCGCATGGAAGACCGGCACATGCACCAGTTGAATGGCGATTGCGGGCAGCCGTCCCTCGCCCAGCAGCGCATAGTGGCGCCGCACGCGCGCTTCTGAGGCCTGCAGATCAATCTTGCCCTCAGGTCCCGCCGCAGGGATTGCATTGAACGCCACCTGCGTATCGTAGAGCGCCTTGGGCAGGCCCTGGAAGGAAAGCAGGCTGACCGTCTGCTGATGCAGCTCGTCCATCGCGCCGCGTCCATATTCCGAAGCGGGCTCCAGCACGGTTGCAAATGCGGAACGCACCGCAGTGGCTTGCCGAAGCTGGCCCATCAGCACGGCCAGGGCAAGGGCGGCCGGATGCGCGGGGATGACGGCAGGCGTGCGCAGATGCAGCGCCTCCGGCGCATGCTCCAGCCATGGCGCCAGCACCACAGCACCTTTCTCTGACTCGAGCGCGCCTGAGATATCGATAATCGTCGAGCCGGCATGCGCGGCCGTCTCCCAGTGCGAGCGCGTCAACTCTGCACTGCCGGTGAAGAAGGTGAAGTCGGCGTGCTGGAAGGACGCAGTGATGATCGGCTGGATGAAGGTCACCTCATCGCCGACCGTCTCCAGCTGGCCGATGGCCTCCTGGTCGTCCATCAGGACGAAGTCGGCATCGGCAAAGGGCGATTCTCCCAGCGCCTCGTTGAGCTCCTTGCCGCGTATCGAAGCGGCTCCGACAATAGCGATGCGATAGTTAGCGGGCATGGATCAAAGACGTTCTTCCTATGAGTGTAAGTGAGCGCAAATCGGTGAGTCGAGCGCTGGCTCGCGACATCGTTGCTGCGAAGGCCGCTCTAGTGGCTATGTTCTTCTGGGGTTTGGATGCTGACGCCGTCGAGCGGACCCGCCATGTCCCGCGTGCTCCTGCGGCGTCGTTGCGCGGCGTAGGCGGCCCGCGCTGCTATCCCAGAGAACATATAGGCGAAGCAGCAGGCAAACAGCAGCACCTCAGAGAATGCGACCGTGGCATAGATGAGGATGCCCAGCAGCACCATCAGCCGGAAGGGATGGCGGCCGGACAGGCTGATCTCCTTGCCGCTCCAGAAGCGCCATCGGCTCACCATGAGGAGGCCGGCCACGCCCACCACGCAGAGCCACAGCACAGCCAGCCACCAGTTCGGGATGGGCGTCCCCCGCACCAGGTGGACCACCGAAGCCACCACGCCAGCCGCGGCGGGAATGGGCATACCCACAAAGTACTTGCGATCTGGCCGGCCGGGATTCTTCGGCAGCGGGTCATGACTGATGTTGAACCGGGCGAGCCGGCTGGCCCCGCATAGCAGGAAGGCAAAGCACAGGAATGCGCCGAGCTCCACCAGCTTGTGCCGCAGCGTGGTGTTGATGTCCAGCGGCAGCGTGCGAAAGCCCCAGGCGTACGCGAGGATGCTGGGCGCCACGCCGAAAGTGATCACGTCTGCCAGCGAGTCCAGCTCCTTGCCGAACTCGCTGGTGGTATTGGTCATGCGGGCAATGCGGCCGTCCAGCGCGTCAAAGGGGATGGCAAACAGGACCGCGAGCGCCGCGTAGTTGAAGTGCTGCGGCTCAATGCGCGAGCCCTGCAGGCTCTGCGTGATGGCGTAATAGCCGGCCGCGATATTGCCAGCGGTAAACAACGAGGGCAGCACATACATGCCGCGCCTCCGCGGCCGCGGGCCGCCCTTCATCGGCGGCTCTCCATGACTTCCTTGCGCACATCCGGCTCGTGCGACGGCACCGTCACATCTGCCAGGATGGTCTCACCGCCCTTGACGCGCTGTCCCCGCTCCACGCGGATGTGGGCATCGCCTGGCAGCACCAGGTCGCAGCGCGAGCCGAACTTGATCAGCCCCACGCGCTGACCCCTGGCCAGTGTCATGCCCTCCGTGGGCCGAAACACGATGCGGCGCGCCAGCAGCCCTGCAATCAGTTTGAAGGTGACGTAACAGTCTCCGCCATCCATGGTGACGACGCACTGTTCGTTGCGCTCCGCGGAGGCCGGGTCCAGCGCGTTCAGGTACTCGCCCTTCTTGTACTGGATGCGCCGCACCACGCCGGCCATGGGCGCGCGGTTCACATGCACGTCGAAGACACTGAGAAAGATGCTGAGGCGAATGCGGTCCCCGTCTGGTGTGCGAATGGGGGCGACCTCGGTCACCTTGCCGTCCGCCGGCGAAACCACCAGCCCGGCCCCCTGGGGGATGGTCCGCTCCGGATCGCGGAAGAACCACAGGAAGAATGCGGCCAGCAGCAGCGGGATGGCGACCAGCAGCCAGCTGATGAACCAGGCTGCGGTAAACACGCGCACGATCACCGCCACCAGGATCAGGCTGATTCCATACCAATATCCATCACGAACCATGCGCTTCCTCAGTGCGCATTATACGGGCGCGTCCGGGGCGGGATGTTCGATCTCTCGCCGCATCAGGACAGCGTCGTCTGGAGGATCGAGGTAGTACCCGGGGCGCAGGCCTGCCTCGATGAATCCGCACGCGGCATAGAGGCCGCGCGCCGCACGATTCGAGGCCCGCACCTCCAGCCATATCTCACCCGCCTTCAAATCGTCTGCCCATGCGAGCAAACGATCCAGCAGAACGAGCCCGGCACCGCTGCGGCGCAGCCGAGGAAGGACGAAGGCAAACTCCAGCTCGCACTCTGCCGGACCAGTCGCCGCACGCAACGCCGCGGCAATCAGGAAGCCCGCAAGCTCGGCGTGCGCGTCCAACAGCGCCCACCCGCGCCGCTCTCTCCCCGCAGAGGCCGAGCCTGCCGCAACGGCCAGCGCCAGATCTGCTTCGCTCCATCGTGGAGCATCGGCGGTGCTCTGCATCCAGGCGCGCACCAGCGGCAAATCTGCCTGAGTAAGTGAGCGTATCTGGAACGTAGGCGCCATGTTCTACGCCGGAGGGCGCGCGAATAATTGCGCGTCCGACTGCCGCAGATAGTTGGCGTCGAGCCTTGCGAGATCGTCCCAGTCCTCTGCCAGCACGCGCTTCGCAGCGGCCTGGGCTGCGGCACTGGCATCCAGCGGGCTTGCTGCATCGGGACTCCACTCTGCGAGGCGCGCCGCGACTGCCTGCTCCGCAATCACCAGCGGCGTTCCCGATTGCGCAACATCGCTCAATTCATCGAAAGACGCCAGCCATTCGCGCATGCATTGACCGGCCCGGTATTTGCCGGCGTAATACTCGCCGCGGCCCGCGTCGAGCACGGCAAGGCATTCCGGCATGCGCGACAGGTTAGCCAGAACCGCCAGGCGCGAGACGGCCACAATCGGCACACCGCTCGCATGCGCAAGGCCTTTTGCCGTGCTCAGAGCGACTCGTACACCAGTAAAACTTCCCGGGCCGTTGACCACGACGATCGCCCGCAGTGCACGCAGCGCAAGCTCTGCCTGCTGCAGCATGGAAGCGATCGAGGGCATCAACTGCGCCGCGGAGGTCCGGGCCGCCAGCTCTACCTGCTGCAGACACGTAACTCTATCGGTATCTTTATGCAACTCGACGAGCGCGACTGACCCCACTGCTCCACAGGTATCGAGTGCCAGAACCGGGAAATGCTCGCTCACTGCGCTGCCCTGTTCACTTCGGGTCCTGGCATATCTCGAGCAGGACGCCGCCAGTGCTCTTCGGGTGGACGAAGAAGTACAAATGGCCCCCAGCACCGATCTGGATCGAAGGCGATGCGATGGTGACACCGCGGCCCGCTAGCTCTGCCCAGGTCGCCTCGATATCCTCGACGTGAAGCGCGACATGGTGCAGGCCTTCTCCACGCTTGTCCAGGAAGCGCGCGACCGTGGTCTCTGCCCCCAGCGGTTCCAGCAGCTCGACCCGGCTCTCACCCAGGGGAATCATCGCGGTGCGCACGCCCTCGTGTTCCACTGTCTCTTCATGTGTCACCAGAAGGCCCAAAGCCTCATAGAAGCCGCGCGCCGCAGCGATACTGCGCACTGCGATGCCAAGATGATCGATGCGCGTGCCGGGCAGGTTAACGATCTTTGAGTCGGTCATGCGAGACTCCTTCCCTGGCGCCAGATACCGCGTCGACCATCTGCTGCGCCAGCACGAAGGGATCTTCTTCGCGCGCCTCAATGCGGCGCGCATGCGCGGCCAGCTCCTGTGCTTCCATGCCGTGCGCGCGCAGGCTGCGCAGCAACTCCCCACGCACCATCTCGGTCAGCCGCTGCTGCCATTGCTGCTCGCGCCGTTCGCGCAACCGCTGGTCGCGGCCCAGCCACTGTTCGAACTCGCCGAGTGCTGCCATCAAATCATCCATGCCTTGACCGGTGGAAGCGATGGTGCGAACTACGGGGGATATCCAGCTGCCATGCGACATGGCGAAGGATTGCATCGCCTTCAGCTCCTTCTCCACCCGGTCTGCGCCTTCGCGGTCGCATTTATTCACCACGAAGATGTCCGCGATTTCCAGGATACCGGCCTTGATGCTCTGCACATCGTCGCCCATGCCGGGCACCAGCATGACGACTGTGATGTCGGCCAGCCGCACGATGTCGATCTCATCCTGCCCCACGCCGACGGTTTCAATCAGCACCCGGTCGCGTCCGCTGGCCTCGATCAGGGTCGCCGCGTCGGCTGCGGCCCGCGCCAGTCCGCCCAGCGCGCCGCGGGTGGCCATGCTGCGGGTATAGACGCCCGGGTCAGCATGGTGGCGCTCCATGCGAATGCGGTCGCCCAGGATAGCTCCGCCACTGAAGGGGCTGGTTGGATCGACCGCCAGAATGCCGACGCGCTTCTGAAGCGCGCGGTAGGCGCGCGCCAACTGGTCTACCAGCGTGCTCTTGCCCGCGCCAGGGGAGCCAGTGATGCCGATGCGCAGCGCAGCGCCGGTATGCGGGAAGCAGGCAGAGAGCAGCGCGCGGGCGGCGGAAGACTCATTCTCAATCAGCGAGATGCCGCGCGCGAGCGCACGCAGATCGCCTGCGCGCAGCCGCTCTGCCAGCTTCTCAATCGGAACCGCTGCCGTCGCTTCTGACTGTCCGTTGGTCTGCAATCTGCGAGTGTAGCAGCCGCTGGGCTGCCCTCAGGAATGCTTCAGCAGTTCACGCGCAATCACCAGGCGCTGGATCTCGCTGGTGCCTTCGCCAATGGTGCACAGCTTTACATCGCGATAGAACTTCTCTGCCGGGTAGTCCTTGATGAAGCCATAGCCCCCGTGCAACTGCACCGACTCATCGCAGATGCGCACGGCTGCTTCGCTGGCGAACAGCTTCGCCATGGCAGACTCGCGAGTGGTCTTCTCGCCTGCATCCTTCATGAAGGCCGCGCGCAGCGTCAGCAGCCGCGCAGCGTCCAGTTGCGTGGCCATGTCTGCCAGCTTCCACTGGATGCCCTGGAACTCCGCGATGGCCTTGCCGAACTGCCGCCGCTGTTGCACATACTTGCGCGCAGCATCGTAGGCGCCGCGCGCGATGCCCAGCGACAACGCAGCGATGGAGATGCGTCCGCCATCGAGGATGCGTAGCGAGTCCACAAAGCCTTCGCCCTGCTTGCCCAGCAAATTCTCAACAGGCACTTCGCAGTCCTCGAAGATCAGCTCTGACGTATCGCTGGCCCGCAGACCCAGCTTGTTCTCCTTCTTGCCGGGGCGGAAGCCGGGCATGCCCTTCTCCACCACGAAGGCAGACAGGCCGTGGGTGCCCTTTTCTTTGTCGGTCACCGCGATCACCACTGCGACGTCGGCATGGCTGCCATTGGTGATAAAGGTCTTCGAGCCATTCAGCACCCACTTGTCGCCCTTGCGCACCGCAGTGGTGCGCGCGCCGGCTGCATCGGAACCCGAACCCGGCTCCGTTAACCCCCAGGCGGCCAGCCACTCGCCCGTGGCGAGCTTCGGTATATAGCGCCGGTGCTGCGCTTCACTGCCTGCGACATAGATGTGGTTCAGACCGAGCGAGTTATGCGCTGCGACGATGATGCCGATCGATCCGTCCACCGCAGACAGCTCTTCAATCGCCAGCATGTATTCGACATAGCCAAGTTCGGAGCCACCCAGGTCGCCGGGAATCAGAACGCCCAGCAGCCCCATCTGTCCCAACTGCTTCACCACCTGCGCGGGAAAGGTGCTGGCTTCGTCCCACTCCATGACATGCGGAGCGATCTCCCGCGCTGCAAAGGCGCGGATTTCGCGGCGCAACTGCTCCTGCTCACCGGTCAAGCGGAAGGAATGTTGGGCGGGGGAGTCGAGGGTGCTGCGGCTCATCGGCAAGTCTCCAGTGCAACTATGGAAAACCTCAAACTCTATCATGCCTCACTCGGCCCAGTCGCGATGAGCTTGCAGTAAACCGCAGGCTCGCTTCGGCACCGGCAAACAATCTGAAGCCCTTGTGCGTGGCGTCGAGCTACTGGTAGGCTCCCGCCGACGCCTATGATTGCCTAGCTGTGAGCTCGATCGGTTGCGCGGAGGCCCTGGCCCTGCTGCGCCTGATATCTCCTCTTCACTCGCACTTCGGAGAGCTCCCATGCACTACGCAACCTGGCAGGGCGCAGACTTACCAGCGTCCACCATCACAACACCGCGCCTCGAACTCATCGACGCCACTCCCTCCATGATCCGCGCCGACCGCGACGGCGGAGACTTTGCGGCTGCCACCGGGCTGATGGTTCCGCCAGCCTGGCCGCCCGAACACTGGGATCGGGATGCCCTCACCTGGCTGTTGAACAAGATGGCCGAATACCCCAACGCCGCGGGGTGGGGCCGCTACATTGCCCTCAAGTCCGATGGCCAGCCACTGCTCATCGGCACCTGCGGCTGTGTCGGACCGCCGGAGGCGACCGAGGATGTGGAGGTCGGCTACTCCATCCTGCCGGAGTGTCAGCGCAATGGGTTCGCTACAGAGGCGGTGACCGCATGGGTGGACTGGGTCTTCCGCTTCAGCCATGTGCGCTCCGTCAACGCGCAGACCTTCCCGCACCTGGCGGGGTCGCTCGGTGTACTGCGCAGGTGCGGCTTCCTGGCGGCGGGGGAAGGCAGCGAGCCGGGCGCGTTGCGCTTCCGAAGGATGCGGTAGCAAAAGCCGGGTTACAGAGGCGCGACGGCATCTGCCTTGTGGACTTCTGCGTCTTTCAACAGCAGGTCGGCAAAGACAAAGCCGTCGCGCTCCACCACTTCGCCAGCGTCCAGCTCCAGCGGAGCGGCAAACATCGGTCCCGCATAGGCACAGGTGTGGAACTCTCCATTCTCCGCGCAGGGATCGGTGCCCGGCGGCAGCTCGGCCAGCAGCGCTTCATCCAGCTCCCGGCCGGCAAACCCGGCGGGCAGCCGTCGCGGATCGACACAGGTCAGCCGGGCGCGCAGGCCGCCGGCAAGCATCTCCCGCACCAGCGCATGGGTATCGCGGCCCCACAGCGGAAAGACCGGCTTCAGGCCGGTCGACGCCATCTGGTCCAGGCGGTAGCGGCGCACGTCTTCGAGGTAAAGATCGCCAAAGGCCATCACCTCGATGCCCTGCGCAACTGCCGCAACGCACGCCTCGCGCATGGCTGCCTCGTACAGCGCGTTGGAGCAGGGCCAGGGCAACGGCACCTCCAGCAGCGGCAACCCAGCGGCCGCTGCCTGCGCACGCAGCACGCTGCTTCGCGTGCCATGCATGGCCGCGCGATCGAATGCCTGGTTCACCGTAGTCAGCAGGCCGACCACTTCATACTCGCCTTGCTGACGCAGGGTGTGCAGCGACCAGGCACTGTCCTTGCCGCTGCTCCAGGCCAGCCATGCCGGAACCCTGCCGCGGGTCATCAGGCCTTGAGCGCCTGGTCCAGATCGGCCAGCAGGTCTTCGACATCTTCGATCCCTACCGAGATGCGCACCATGCCGTCGGTCAGCCCGATCTTGCGGCGGCCTTCCTCGCCAATGGCAGCGTGGGTCATGCTCGCGGGATGCGAGATCAGCGTCTCTACGCCGCCCAGGCTTTCGCCCAGGGTGCAGACGCGCACGCGCTTCAACACATCATTCGCCCGCGCAAGCGAGCCTGCCTCAAAGGTGATCAGCGCGCCGAAGCCAGTCATCTGCTGCTTGGCCAACGAGTGCTGGGGATGGTCCGGCAGGCCGGGATAGAAGACCTTCTCCACCCGCGGATGCTGCGCCAGCCACGCTGCTACCAGCCGTCCACTCGCATCGTGCTGACGCATGCGCACGGCCAGGGTCTTCACGCCGCGCAGCACCAGGTAGGATTCAAACGGCGACAGGATGCCGCCGGTGCACTTCTGGATGAATGAGAAGCGCTCTGCATGATCCGGCCGAGTCGCCACCAGCACGCCGCCCAGGCCGTCCGAGTGGCCATTCAGGAACTTGGTGGTGGAGTGCATCACCAGGTCGGCGCCCAACTCGATAGGCCGCTGAAAGTAGGGCGACATGAAGGTGTTGTCCACGCACAGGTCAACCACGTCGCCAACGCGCTTCGCCTGATCGCGGCAGATAGCGCTGACGGCACGAATATCCGTGAGCTGCATCAGCGGATTGGTCGGCGTCTCGATATGTACCAGACGGGTGCGCGGCGTGAAGGCGCGGCGCACATTCTCCGCATCGCTGGTGTCGACATAGGTGAATTGAATGCCGTAGTGCGCGACGATCTGGTTGAACAGCCGCGGAGTCCCGCCGTAGACATTCGAGCCGCAGATGACGTGGTCGCCGGTCTTGAGCATGGTCACCAGCGCAGAGATGGCCGCCATACCGCTGGCGAAGACATGGGCAGAGCTGCCCCCTTCGAGCGCGGCCAGATTCTGTTCCAGCGCGGTGCGCGTCGGGTTGGACACGCGCGAGTATTCGTAACCCTTATGCTTACCAATCTCCTGCTGCGCGTAGGTGGAGGTGAGATAGATGGGCACGTTCACCGCGCCGGTGGTGGCATCGGGCTCCTGCCCGGCGTGGATGGCGCGGGTGGCGAAGCCCTGCTGCAGCGTGTCAGTCATGCATTCTCCAGTTCACTGCATATCGGTGCAGCGCGGTTGGACCAAAGGCGGGCTACTTGCCGCCGTCGAAGATGTTCTTGGATAGATAGCGCTCCGCGGAATCGGGGACGATGGTCGCAACGCGCTTGCCTGGGCCGAGCCGGCGCGCCACCTGCAGAGCCGCTGAGATGATCGCGCCGGCGCTAGAGCCGCCCAGCAAACCCTCTTCGGCTGCCATGCGCTTCACCATCGCGAAGGCCTCGTCATCGGTAATCATCAACACGTCGTCGGCAAGCTCCGGGTGAAAGGTGCGCGGAATGAAGCTGACGCCAATGCCCTCCACGCGATGCGGTCCCGGCGGACCGCCCTGCAGGATGGAACCCTCGGTCTCTACCGCGATGGCGGCCAGCTTGGGATTCCGCTTCTTCAGGCCACGCGCCAGCCCGGAGAAGGTGCCACCCGAACCGACGCCGCACACGATGGCGTCCACGCGACCATCCATCTGCTCCCAGATCTCGCCGGCAGTGGTCTCCTCATGAAAGTCGGGATTCGCCTGGTTCTCAAACTGGAAGGCGCCCCACGATCCGGGCGTGGCGGCCAGCGCTGCCTTGGCCTGCTCAATCGCGCCCAGCATGGATGCCTTCTCCGGCGTGCGGATAACGGTTGCGCCAAAGGCGCGCATCAGGATGCACTTCTCCTCCGCGTATCCCTCCGGTACGAACAGCGTCACCTTGTAGCCGCGGTTCACGCCAATCAGAGCCAGCCCCACGCCGGTATTGCCGGCCGTGGCCT
>JBBRLT010000051.1:0-23958 GCA_038231235.1 Terriglobales bacterium | reverse complement strand
GTCTGACACGCCTCCACGCAGCGCCCGCACAGGATGCACTGGTCGGGGTCGTAGCGATAGAACGGATTCGTCAGGTCCGTCTCATACGGCTTGGGCTTGTAGGGATGCTCCTGGTGGACAATGTTCAGCAGTGCAGTGGTATTGTGCACCTCGCAGTTGCCATTGTTGTTGTCGCACACCGTGCAATAGAGCATGTGGTTGCCCAGGATGCGGTCGAAGGCCTCCTTCTGCGCCCCCCGCGCACGCGCACTCTCGGTCACCACCGTCTGTCCTGCAGCCGCCTTGGTGGCACAGCCGCGCACCAGCTTGCCGTCCACCTCAATCATGCAGGTGTCGCAAGTCTGGATAGGGCCCATCTGAGGGTGATAGCAGACATGCGCCAGCTCCTTGCCGGCACGCAGAATCGTATCCACCAGCCACTCGCCGGTTTCAGCAATCGCCGGAGAGCCATTGAGCGTGATCTCGGCGGGATGAAGTCCGCGCGGCCGCAGCACAGAAACATATTGGTAGTCTCCGTCCGTCAGCCGTTCCATTTCATTAAGGATCTGCATGGGCTGCTCTCTCCACCTTCGGGGTCTGTTCGCTGGTTCTGCTCGCTAGGATGCGGCAGCTCTGCGGCGGGACACTCCACTTGTCCGCAGCCTGTTCCGCCAACCACGATCCGTTGCAACAGCGAATCGTACTATGTGCGACGCGATGCAATCAGCAGGGGACATTACGGAGTCGATGAACCTCGGTTCGACAGGAACAAAAAGATCCCTCAGCTAGAACGTATGGCACCGACGAGCTCTCCGGCCGCAATCTTCAATGCAGGGCGGGCCATCAGAAGTGTCGCAACTCTTCTTCCTGCGGCAAGGTTGCTGGCGCAGCGGCCGCGCGAGTGGTCTCCCGCTCGAGTGAGCGGGTGACCAGATCACGCGAGCCCAGCCCTACCGAGAGCGCCAGCGCCAGCACAATTCCGCCAAAGAGAATGCCAAAGGCCAGCTCGACAATCTGTTCGCCAATGCGCAGATGGTCGAGCGCCATGGCCGCCGTCAGCACCAGCACCATCCACTTCATGCCCAGGCCCAGCAATCGTGCGTACTGCAGGTTCATATTGACTGCGCCAATGAGCACGCCGCGCGAAAGAAAGCGGGCTACGATGTTGCCCACCAGGAGAATCACCGCCGCGCCCAATAGCTTGGGCAGGTAGCTTAGCAGCCCCTCAGCGATGCGCGAGTTGGACGAAGCACCAAAGGCGTCCGCACCCACTGCGACGCCGGTGACCACGAAGGCCCAGAAGACCAGGCCTGCCACCAGCCCGGACGGTGTCTGATGGGGCGACCACTCTGTCACTGCCTCTGTGCCGCGGCCCATTCGTTTATCGAAGTGCAGTGCCACCAGCAGCCGCCGCACTGCCCACGCGGCTGCCCAGCCCAGCAGCGAAAACAGCAGCACGGCCAGCAGGAAGGCAAGGATGCCGGGCAGCAGAGAGGCCAGCCGGCCCATCGTCTCTGCCATGGAATTGCTTAACGTACTGCCTACCTGATTCCACATCGATCTCTCCTTCGCCGCCTGAAGCAGTTCTTCTGATGCTTACGGGTTGAACCGGTCCGGCCAGCGCCAACGCTGCACCAGGTATGGCTTGTTCTCTTCAAATGCGCGCTCCAGCTGCTCCTGGCGCGCTTCCAACCCGCCAAGACTTTCCGCCTCCAGCACGCGCGAGCCAACCCAGCCCAGATAAAGGGGGGCCATGGCGCCCAGCAAATGGCCGCGGCTGAGGGTACGCAGCCGGTAGGCCAGCGCGAAGTCGTAGACCACACGGGCCCACAGTGCATCCGCCATGCGAAAGCTCTCTATGGGCTGGCGGCTCAGCTTCTTCAACTCCAGGAGTGCAACCGGCGGCAGGATGAGCGACCACACATCCTGCAGGTTGCGCTGCGCCAGTTGGAAGGCTTCGACCATGGGACGCGGATCGGGGGACGTATCCGGAGGCATCTCGGAATCACTTTCCGAGTCTGTCACCGTCATATCGCTGGAACTCGAAACAGTTGGCTGGGAGCCGCGCACCCGCTGCCATGTCGCCGCGTACTGCTCCATGTCCGCAAAGAGCGGTCCGACGATCTGCTGCAGCAGCGCGGGCAGATCCAGACCCCCCGCAGTGTAGGTGTGGTGCACCGGCAGATAGACCTGGCAAACCTTCCTGTCTCGCCGAGCCGCTTCCGTCGCCGGCCACAGCAGGCCAGCTTTGGCCTTGGGCGTGCTCATGCTCTGGCGGAGTGCGGGCAGAAAGGCCGCCGACACGGCGAAGTCCTGCGCCAGTGGATACTGTACCCGCCGGCCATAGAGCGCACGCGTGACTGGCGCAAGCAGGGCCTGGTTCAGCAGCCCATCAAAGCGGCCGGCGCGGTAGAGCGGCATGGCCAGGTCGCACTCTCCCGCAAGCACGGGCCGCACCAGTGTCTCCACCGCTTGCGGAGTCAGCGCCGCCAGATCCGTATTCAGGATGGCGCATGCGCTCGCCCCCAGCGCCTCCGCCTCCGCCATCAGGGCCGCATAGACAGACGGCTGCCCCAGCCATACCAGCGGCGATGGCGCGTTTACCGGAATATCGCGAGCGACCAGGCGCACATTGCCGACGTGTCCGTTGGTCGACTCTGGCTCTGCAGTGGTTTCCGGCAGGGCCGGATGCACAATCGCGATGCGTTGACTGGCATCGCTCCAATGCTCCGTGATCATGCGCAACTGCGACAGATCGACCACGCCGGGGAGACCGACCACCAGCCCGCCCGGCAGAATCTGCTGCGAGCGCAGGGAGGCCTGGTCCTGCCGCTCAGTCTCCCGCTCTACATCTAATTTCGCCATAGGCCTTCTTCCGTCTGTGTCTTCTTCTTCATGCTGATCGCTTCGCCATTGGCTCCACTGCTAACGCAGCGGCAGCGCCAGAATGCCGGCCAGCGGGATGCGCACCCACGCCGGCCGATTGTCCAGTTCGTAGACCAATTCGTACAGCGCCTTATCCAGCACGTAAATCTCCAGCAACTGCTCAAAGGCGGCTGCGTTCTCCGGCACCAATGCCGCGCCGCCGGCGGCCTGCAGCGTCAGGCGGTAGGCACGCAGAAACGCTCCGGAGACGGCCTGCTCCCAGAGACGAGTCCACGGCTCCAGCCGTTCTGCATCTCCCGGCCGCCGCGTCAGCACACGCAGCAATCCGGTATACGCCGCGTAGCTGAAAGAGCGCAGCATGCCAGCGACATCCTTCATCGGCGACTGCTTGGCGCGCCGCTCTGCCAGTGCCCGGGCTGGCTCGCCTTCAAAGTCCAGGATGACAAAGTCTCCACGCGTCCGCAGCACCTGTCCCAGATGGTAGTCCCCGTGCACGCGAGTCCGCATGCCGGCAGAGTCAAGCTCGCCAACGCGATCCAGACGCTCGGCTACAAGCCGCCGCCGGCTCAGCACCAGACCGCTCATCTCCTCCACGTCACCGGGCAGCCGGGACAGGCTCAGCCGCAGCGCGTCGAACGCCATCGACGCATGTGCGGTGAGGTCAGAGCGCAATAGCGACAGCTCTGCCTCGGTCATCGGCTCTGGGGCGAAGGCAAGGTCCGTTGTCGGCTGGCCCAGCGCCAGGTGCAGTTCCGCGGTGCGCCGCCCCAGCAATGCGGCTGCTTCGAGATACGTCCCGACATACTCACGCGCCCACTCGCTCTCCGGCTGCGCCGCCAGAGCGGTGATAGAGAAGTGGCTGGGCGGTTGCTGCGCTGCGGGCATGGCGATGCCAGAGACCTGTTCGAAGTAGCGCTGCAGATCTTCGAGCGTCCACTCCCAGCCATCGCCCTCGTTGGGCACCAGTCCCTGCACCATCGCGACTGTGGACGACGCGCCATTGTGTGCCGATCCATGCGGGGTGTATTCGATCGCCCCACCGAAGGGTGCAGTGGCCCGGAAGCCAGTGTGCTCGCTTAGATAGCGGCCGATCTCGGTATCCGGGTTGGGTCCGTATTGTTGCCGCCGGAAGACCTTCATGATCAACCGGCCTCCAAAAAGGATCGAGGTGTTGCTCTGCTCTGCGGAGCCGCGCCTCGGCTCCAGCGTCTCCGTGCCGCGCAACTCTGCGAGACGCGTACCGGGCAGCCCCCGGAGGACTCCCCTCTGCATCCGCACTTCAGCCGCGCTGGCAATGAGTTCCAGCAGATGACGGGCTGCGGCGTCATCCAGCAAGCCGTCATGCAGAAATCCTTCACCGGCTGGAGTCGCCACCGATGCCAGCACGGACGACCCGTAGTTCTTGCAAATCGCATCACCGGCGCCACTCGTGCTGACCGCCAGCGGTATCAGGTATGTATCCTGCTCACCGCCGGCATAGCGCACGTCCACCAGCGCGAGCGCAACATCGCCAAGCAGGCCCCAGTCGTTGACCGTGGTTGCGTCGATCTGGCGCGACTTGCCGCCATACCACCGCTGCTTGGGCAGAAAGACCGGCAACCACTCCTGCTCCAGCCGTTCGCGGCCCGCGCCAGTCAGCACGGATTGAAAGTCTGCAGCATGGCGCAGCCGCAATGCTGCGTCCTTGCGCACCGGCTGCTCTGTCGGCTCAGGCGCCAGTTCGCCCTGCAACTCCAGCCACAGGAAGCCGTACTGATTCAGCGTGATGGCGTAGAGTGTCTTGTCGATCTTGGGAAACTCGACATAGCCCAGCATCTCCACTGGGGTCAGACCTGCGTACTCGGAGAGGTCCAGTTGCGCGGGTTGCGGAAAGCGCGACAGGTTGGCCACGCACAGCACGCGCTGGTCGCCATCCTCGCGGATGTACGCGAGCACCTTCCGGTTTGACGGATGGAGAAACTTCAACGTGCCGCGGCCGAATACTTGGAAGAGCTTGCGCAGCGCAATCATGTTGCGCATCCAGCTCAGCAGGCTTGAAGGGTCACTTTGCTGCGCTTCTACGTTGATCGCCTCATAGCCCCATACTGGGTCCATCACTACCGGCGAGTACAGCTTGGCCGGCACAGCGCGGCTGAAGCCGGCATTGCGATCGCCGCTCCACTGCATCGGCGTCCGGACCCCGTTGCGGTCGCCCAGATAAATGTTGTCTCCCATACCAATCTCATCGCCGTAGTACAGAATCGGCGTGCCGGGAAAGGAGAACAGAAGGCTGTTCAGCAATTCGATGCGGCGCCGGTTGTTATCGACCAGCGGCGCAAGGCGGCGGCGGATGCCGATGTTGATGCGCATGCGCGGATCGGCACTGTAGGCGAAGTACATGTAGTCGCGCTCTTCATCACTCACCATCTCCAGCGTCAGCTCATCGTGGTTGCGCAGGAAGATGCCCCATTGGCAGTTGTCCGGAATGCCCGGCGTCTGTGCCATGATCTCGGTGATGGGCAGCGAGTCTTCCTGCCGGAGTGCCATGTACATCCGCGGCATCAAGGGGAAATGGAAGGCCATATGGCATTCATCGCCATCGCCAAAGTATGGACGCACATCGGCTGGCCACTGGTTGGCTTCGGCCAAGATCACGCGGCCTTCGTAGTCTGCATCGATGGCTGCGCGTATGCGCTTCATCACCGCATGCGTCTCCGGCAGGTTCTCGCAGTTGGTGCCATCGCGCTCGACCAGGTATGGAATCGCATCGACCCGCAGGCCATCCACGCCCATGTCCAGCCAGTAGCGCATCACGTTCAGCACCTCTTCCATCACCAGGGGATTGTCATAATTCAGATCCGGCTGGTGAGAGAAGAAGCGGTGCCAGTAGTACTGTTCTGCAATTGGATCCCAACTCCAATTCGACTTTTCAGTGTCGGTGAAGATGATGCGTGCGTCCTTGTAGAGCTCGATGGTGTCGCTCCACACGTAGTAGTCGCGCTCCGGTGAGCCCTTCGGAGCCAGCCGTGCCCGCTGAAACCAGGGGTGCTGATCGGAGGTGTGGTTGACCACCAGCTCCACCATCACCTGAATGCCCCGCTCGTGTGCTGCTGCCAGGAACGCCTTGAAGTCGTCGAGCGTGCCGTAGCTTGGATTCACATTCACGTAGTCGCCGATGTCGTAGCCATCGTCGCGCAGCGGCGAAGGAAAGAAGGGCAGCAGCCACAGACAGGTCACTCCCAGATCCTGAATGTAATCGAGCTTCTGCATCAGCCCGGCGAAGTCGCCGATGCCGTCGTTGTTGCTGTCCATGAAGGCGCGGACGTGCAGCTCATAGATCACTGCATCTTTGAACCACAACGGGTCCGCCATGCTGCTGGCTTGCTTCACATTGCTCTCCTCGGGCTCAGGCAGATCATCGGGAAAATGCTTCAGCGGCGCACCGCAAACACATGCGCCGGCACCTCGTATGGGCGAAGGTCAACATAGTTGCGCGCGCCCTGCCAGCGAAAGCTGCGCCCGGACAGCAGGTCGAAGACTTCGTAACCTGCGCCGTCCGCCACGCCCAATGCCTTCAGGTCCAGGTTCAGGAAGCCCGCCTGCACATTCACCGGATCGAGATTGACGACCGTGAGCACCACGTCGGCGCCGTCGGCGGTTGCCTTGCTGTAGGCCATGATCTGCGGATTGTCCACCGGATGGAAGAACAGGCCATCATTGCTCTGCAATGCGCGATTGGCGCGGCGCGCCTGGTTGAGCTGCGTGATCAGCGGACGCAGGGAGTGCGCTGCATCGCGGTCCCATTGCTTGATCTCGTACTTCTCGCTGTATCGATACTCTTCGCTTCCCTCTTTGAAGGGCGCGTTCTCCCCGAGTTCGAACGCCGGCCCGTACATACCGTAGTTGGAAGAGAGTGTCGCGGCCAGCACCAGGCGGCTCTTGAAGGCATTTGGTCCGCCGCTCTGCAAGCCGAAGGGCAGAATGTCCGGCGTATTGGGCCAGAAGTTCGGCCGCATGTACTCGGCGATCTCAGTCTTCGTCAACTCGGTGAGGTATTGGGTCAACTCGGCCGCTGTGTTGCGCCAGGTGAAGTAGGTGTAGCTCTGCGTATAGCCGAGCTTGGCCAGCCGCTCCATGATGCGCGGCCGGGTGAATGCCTCGGCCAGAAAGATCACGTCGGGATAGACCGCATGCACCTCGTCGATGACCCACTCCCAGAAGGGAAAGGCTTTGGTGTGCGGGTTGTCTACGCGGAAGATGCGCACGCCGCGCTCTGCCCAGAACATGAAGACTTCCTTCAGACCATCCCACAGACCGCGCCAATCGGTCGATTCGAAGTCCAGCGGATAGATGTCCTGATACTTCTTGGGCGGATTCTCCGCATACTGGATGGAGCCATCCGCGCGCTTCTTGAACCAGTCGGGATGCTCGGTGACCCAGGGGTGGTCGGGCGCGCACTGGAAGGCGATGTCCAGTGCCAGCTCCATACGCCGCGCCTGCAACTCGGTCAGCAAAAAATCAAGGTCGCTGAAGGTACCCAGCTCTTTGAAGATGTCGAGATGGCCGCCCTCCGCAGCGCCAATGGCCCACGGACTGCCCACATCGCCGCCGGCCGCTTCGGTGGTATTGTTCCTACCCTTGCGAAAGCTCTTGCCGATGGGGTGGATGGGCGGCAGATAGAGGACGTCAAAGCCCATCTCCGCTACGTAATCCAATTGGCCGGCAACATCGCGCAGGGTGCCATGCGCGCCCGGCTTGCCCCAGGAGCGCGGAAATAGTTCATACCAGGTGGAGAAGCGGGCGCGTTCGCGGTCTACCCATACGCTCAACACGTGCTCATAGCGCGTCTCGAATTCAGTTTCGGGGTACTGCTCGATGGCCGCGAGCAACACGGGATCGAAGGCGGCGTCCGTGGATCCACCGCGCACCTTTTCTGCGAAGGCGCGAAGCTCTGCCGCCTGCTTCCCTGCACGCTTGGCAGTCGCCTCGATCAGCAAAGCGCCGGTCTTCAACGGCAGATCCAGGTCCTGGCCGGCATCCTGACGCTTCTTCAACTCGGATCGCCAGGTACCGAAGTGGTCGACCTCGCCCACGACGGTGTATTCGTAGTAGCCGAGCTCTTCGACCAGAAACGAGGCCGTCCAGCGATCGTTCCCCAACGCGACCATCTCTTCTGCCTGCCAGGCCTGCTCATCGTTGCGCCGGTAGAGCAGGCGTGCTCGCACCAGGTCATGACCATCGCCGAAGACGTCTGCTTCGACGCGAAGCGTGTCGCCTGCCACGCGCTTCACCGCGAAGCGGCCACCGTCAATCTGTGGCGTCACACGCTGCACCACCACGCGGCTGCGGCCGGCCGCTGGCTTGGCCGCATGCTCCGGAGCCGGCGCGCTTACCACCTTGGCGGTTCGCTTTGGCTTTTCGCTTTTCGTAACTGGCGCAGTCCTGTTCTTCGCTGCGGGCGTCGTGCTCGACTGTTGCTTCGCCATTGCTCTCCGTTTCGCTCTTTCCTGTTACTGCGCGTCTCAAGTAGGGAGATGCACACCATCCATCTGGTGTTCGCTGGTTTGCTGGATTGGAGCATCAAGGCTCGAAATGGCCCCACAGGGTGTTCAACGACTCCGCATAGGCGGGATGAGCAAAGACAGCCTCTTCAAGCTGTTTGTAGCTGCACTTGCCCATCATGGCGATCTGCAGCATGCTCATCAACTCGCCGCCTTCGGGCGCCAGCACGGCTGCACCCAGAATCTGCTCTGTCTCGGCATCGACGACTGCCTTCAGCAGGCCGCGGGTCTCATTTACCTCAGTCGCTCGGGCAATGGAGCTGACTGGCATCTTCGCTACCTTGATCTTGCGGCCGCTCTTGCGTGCTTCCGCCTCGGTCATGCCGACGCGGCCCAACTGAGGATCGATGTAGACCACGTAGACCGGGGTGCGGTCAGTAGTCTTGCGTCCCCCCTTGCCAAGAATAAGATTGTCTCGCAGGATGCGAAAGTCATCGTAGGACACGTGAGTGAACTGCGGCCCGCCCTTTACATCGCCCACGGCATAGACGCCATCGACGTTGGTGCGTAGATGCTCATCCACCCTGACGAAGCCGCCTTTGTCGGTCTTGATCCCGCCTGCCTTTAGATCGAGCGCGCCGGTATTCGGCACCCGCCCGGTAGCCACCAGCAGGTGCGAACCGGAGATTGTCTTGCCGCTCTCCAGATAAACGATAATGGCGCTACCGCTGCCCTCCACCCGCACTGCCTTCTGCTTCAGTTCCAGGGTCAATCCATCCTCACGCAGGATGTCTTCCACCGCGCTGGATATGTCCGCGTCTTCACGCTGCAACAAATGCGCACCTTGCTGAATGAGCGTCACCGCGCTGCCGAAGCGGCGGAACATCTGTCCAAACTCAACCGCGATGTAACCGCCGCCAAGTACGATCAGGTGTTCCGGCAGCACGCCCAGCTCCATCAAGCTGACGTTGTCGAGATACGGCACATCGGCGAGCCCGGGAAGCTTCGGCACCTGGGGCGAGCAGCCCGTGTCGATCACGATGAGCTCTGCCGTCATGCGCCGTTCGCCGCCATCTCGCAGCGCGACTGCGATCTCCTTAGCGCCAATGAAGCGCGCTTCGCCGCGAACCAGCTCCGGCTGCCCGCTCGAAAAACGCTTCTCGCCGGATGCGCGGAACTGCTCCACGATCGTCCGCTTGCGCGCGCGCACCCGTTCCATGTCCACGCGCACTTCGCCCACATCTACGCCCAGCTCTGCGGCATGGTGCGCATGCCACGCGCGCTGCGCGCTGGCGACCATGGTCTTGGTGGGCGTACAGCCGTAGTTGATACAGGTGCCGGAAACCTCTGCCCGCTCCACCAGCGCCACGCGCCGGCCGGCCTCTACGAAGGCGGAGGAGAGGGGATTGCCCGCCTGCCCGGAGCCGAGTATCAGAACGTCGTACTTCTCTGCCATGCGATGCCGCCCTCCTTGAAGGCGTAGAAGGGTTAGGCGCCGAAGCGCGAAACAACAAACAACGCCAGCCCGATCGCCGTCGCGTCTTCCAGCAACGCGATGGGCAGGTCGGGTACGCCTTTGGAGGTGATGGTTCGGCGCAGCCAGTAGCCCGCATACGCACCACCCACTGCAGCGATGGCACCCAGCAGCGCTGGCACGATCCAACCCTCGCCCGCGGCGGCGGCCAATGCGCTCGCCGACAAGCCGCCGAAGACCGCACGCGCTGCTAGCGGTCCAGCACTGGTGCGAGCGGGCACCGGCAGCTTGTCTGCGATGAACTCCCCGATCGCAAGCACGATGAAGATGTACATGGAGACGGGCTTGGCCAAAAAACCCAGACCAGTGCCGGCCAGATGCAGCCAGCCGCGATGCGCTCCCACAGTGACCATGGCCATCCCGGTCATGGAGCGCAACCCGGTCACGCCCCCCATCAATATGCACAGCATGTACAACATCGTCGGCGTCATCTTGCGGCGTCCTCGCGCATTGGGAGTGTGAGCTTTGTGACTACGATGCGCCTGCCGGCAACTGGCCAGGCAGGTGTCACAGGCTCCATAGAGCATTTTTCCTGTAGGTATAGCTGATCCACAAAAGCTTCTGTGGCCTTTCTTTAAGGAAGGCCACGCCGAGAGTGCTTACGCCAGCGCACAGCATCAGGAAAAATGCTCTAGCCCAACCTACAGTAGTGGATTGACGTCTGCGTAAAGACTTCCCGCAAAAAGTGTGGGACGCCGTCTGCAGGCGTCCCGTTGCCGTTCTGTTTCGAAGGGCGATCAGCCTTCGCGCAGCATGCTTGGCTCTTCTGGCGAGCGCAGCCGTACCAGCCGGTCGATAGTGTAGGGCGCGCGCTGCTGTGAGGTGTGGTAGTGGCGTACCTGCAGTTCGCCCAGAAGGCCGATAGCCAGCATCTGGATGCCGGCCAGGATCAGAACGCCGGCCACCACAAACAGCGGCCCGTGCTGGTCCATCACATGCTGCTGCGTCATCAACTTGAGCGCGGCCAGGAAGACCGAAATCGCGCCGCCCAGCAGGATACTGAGCGCACCGAAGCTGCCGAAGAAATGCAGCGGGCGCGTCATGTACTTCAGCAGGAAGCGAATGGTCAGCAGATCGAAGAAGACGCGAAAGGTGCGGGAGATGCCGTAGTGGCTCTTGCCGCGCATGCGGTTCACGTTGCGGATCGGAATCTCGCAGATGCTGGCGCCATACCAGGCAGCGAGGGCCGGGATGAAGCGGTGCATCTCGCCATAGAGCGGGATGTTGTGGATCACCTCGCGGCGATAGGCCTTGAAGGTAGTGCCAAAGTCGTGAATATCGACGCCTGAGAGCTTGGCCATCAGCCAGTTGGCACAGCGCGATGGAATACGCCGCATTACGAAGTTATCGATGCGTTCCTTGCGCCAGCCGCTCACCACGTCGTAGCCCTCTTCGAGCTTGGCCAGAAAGTTCGGCACTTCCTCCGGATCGTGCTGTAGATCCCCGTCCATGGCCAGGATGAAGTCGCCCTGCGCATGATCGAAACCGGCGGCCAGCGCGGAGGTCTGCCCGAAGTTGCGACGCAGCTTCACGACCAGCACGCGACTGTCCACCGCTGCTATCTCTTCCAGCAGCTTGTAGGAGCGGTCGCTCGATCCATCGTCTACCAGGACCAGCTCGAAGCTGTCGCCGACGTTCTCCATCACGGCCTTCAGCTGGTCGTAGAGCGCCGTTACGTTCTCTTCCTCATTGTGAAAAGGAACGACAATCGAGTACTTGGGCATAGTACGTCGATTATAGGGGAATGGAGCACGGGAGGTGGTTCTCTCTCGCCCGAAACACCTGTAACCGAGATTGTGATCCCTACCGAAGCGGCGGGCTCGCTGTCCTTCGCAGCACGCGTGACAGACGCACAGAAAGCAGATCCCTCCACTCCGCTACGCTTCGGTCGGGATAACAGGCGGCGGAAACCGGGCTTGTCCCCGCGCGCGACAGAAGCACAGAAAGCAGATCCCTCCACTCCGCTACGCTTCGGTCGGGATAACAGGCGGCGGAAACCGGGCTTGTCCCCGCGCGCGTCAGGCTGGCCTGACAACCTCTGCCAGCGCGGCCACCGCCTGCTCGCACGCCTGCCTGTCCACGTCGTGGTGCGTCACGAATCGGACCTCCTCCGCGGCTGCCGTGCCGCACAGGATGCCCCGCTTCTTGAGCGCTGCCACTACCTCCGCCGCTGTCTTTGCGAGCGGCCGGAAGATGACGATGTTGGTCTGGACCGTGACCAGGTCGATGGCGCAGCCCGGCATCGCGGCTATCTGCTCTGCCAGCCAGCGTGCATTGGCGTGGTCCTGGTGCAGCCGGCCCGGCATCTCTTCGAGCGCGATCAGTCCCGGCGCGGCTACCACGCCCGCCTGGCGCATGCCGCCGCCCAGCATCTTGCGAATGGAGCGGCCGCCGTCGATCAGCGGCCGCGAGCCAACCAGCAGTGAACCCAGCGGCGCGCACAGCCCCTTGCTCAGGCAGAACATCACGGTGGCAAAACCACGCGTAATGGTGGCGACCGGCAGCCCCAGAGCGGTTGCTGCGTTGAAGATGCGGGCGCCATCCAGGTGTAGCGGCAGACCGCGCTCTGCTGCGCCCGCCCAGATCTCTTCAAGCACGGCGAGCGGGGTCACCGTGCCGCCAGCCATGTTGTGCGTGTTCTCCAGCGCAATCAGCCCGGTCTGCGCGCGATAGTAGATCGGTGTGGCGATGGCGGCCGCAATACGTCCCCAGCTCAGTACCCCGCGCTCCCCCTCCACCTGCCGTAGCTGGCAGCCACTGAAGGCAGAGACCATGGCCATCTCCCAGTCCACCAGGTGCGCACGCCGCTCGCAGATGACCTCCTGGCCCTGATGGGTATGCAGCCGCACCGCGATTTGGTTGCCCATGGTGCCGGTGGGCACAAACAGTGCCGCTTCCTTGCCGAAGATCTCCGCCGCCCGCTGCTCGAGCCGGCGGACGGAAGGGTCCTCGCCATAGACATCGTCGCCTGCCTCCGCCATGGCCCGGCGCATGGCTGCCGTAGGCCGGGTGACGGTATCGCTGCGCAGGTCAATCGTCGCTGTGGGCGTTACGTGATCGGCGCTGGTCCCGGCAGTGGCTTGTTCGGCCGCGTTTGTCATGATTTCGATCTTAATAAACTCCACTATCGTGTGTTGCGGAACACGACGGCTTTTGCGGTGAATCGGTGATAGTGTCAAGCCCATGCTGAGCCGGGCGGGGTGGTGCGGCATTGCGCCCGAATCACTTGCTCACTTTACAAATGCTGGGCGGATTGGCAGCACAGAGGTAAGACCAGGACATGACAGACACCACCGACACCAGCGACTCCCATCCGTCCGACCCATTCTCACCCGGCGCTCTCGATCCCTTCCCGTGCTTCCATGCATGGTTCAGTGAGGCGGAGGCGAGTGAGCCGAATGACGCCAATGCCATGGCGCTGGCCACCGCCACGCCGCAGGGACTTCCGTCCGTCCGCATGGTGCTGCTGAAGGGCGTCGCAGACGGAGCCTTCGTTTTCTATACCAACGCAGAGAGCCGCAAGGGCGCGGAGCTGCGTGCCAATCCGCAGGCTGCGCTGTGCCTGCACTGGAAGTCGCTTCGCCGCCAGGTACGCATGGAGGGTCCGATCACCGAAGTGCCCGCACAGCAGGCCGACGCCTACTTTCATAGCCGTTCACGCCAGAGCCAGATCGGCGCAGCCGCCTCCCAGCAATCTCGCCCGCTGAAGGACCGCGCGCTGCTGGAAGCTGCCGCAGCCGAGCTCGCGCAGGAATATCCCGGCGAGGTGCCCCGGCCGCCGCACTGGACCGGCTTCGCAGTCCGCGCAGAGCGCATCGAGTTCTGGCGCGATGGACCGCACCGGCTGCACGATCGCATGCTCTACCTCCGCACGCTGCATGGCTGGAAGCGGCAACGGCTGTATCCGTAGAAACCCAAGACTGCTCTGCCACGCGCGCAATGGCCATACCTCGAATGCGGTCATCGCATAGACTCCATTCTTGACAGCCTGCACTGCACCACCGCTGAACGCCGCTTTGACTCATTCATCCAGTTCATTCAGGAGTTTGCATGCCCTCTCGCCGTTTGCTTGTGCTCGTTGCCTTGGCACTCCTGCCTGCTGCACTCACTGCACAGGCGCAGGATTACGCACGCAATCCGCACCAGGCGATTGACGAGAGCTACACAGCGGCGATTCGCAAGTACACCACCCAGCCGGAGTTCAACTCGGCGCTGACCGACTACCTGCCTGCGTCGAACAAGGTGCCGACGCCGGCAAAAATACTGGGCGATGTCTCCGGCGCGCCCGACATGCTGCCCTATGCAGAGGATGTGTACAAATACTTTCGCGCCCTGGCCGCCGCCTCGCCACGGGTGCGCGTGATCACCATCGGCCACTCGGAAGAGGGTCGCGAGATGATCGCCGTTGCAGTGGCCGATGAGGCATTGCTGGCCCACCAGAAAGAGAACGACGCGCGGCTGGCGCAATTGGCTGACCCCCGCACCATCGGCATGGACGACTCCAAGGCTGCTGCGCTGGTGGCCGCATCGACCCCCGTTTACTACATCACTGGCACCATCCACTCACCAGAGACGGGCGCGCCGACCGCACTGATGGAGTTGGCCTATCGCCTGGCAGTGGACGACTCGCCGTATATCCGCAACATCCGCTCGCATGTCATCACCCTGATCACGCCAGTGGTCGAGGTGGACGGGCGCGACCGCATGGTGGATGTCTATCGCTGGCATAAGGCGCACCCCGGCCAAACCTACCCGCACCTGCTGTACTGGGGCCACTACGTCGCGCACGACAACAACCGCGACGCCATGACCATGAACCTGGCACTGACCCGCAACGTGCTGAACACATACCTCGACTGGCATGCGCAGGTGCTTCACGATCTGCACGAGTCAGTCCCCTTCCTTTACGACAACACAGTGGGCGACGGCCCCTACAACGCGTGGATCGATCCCATCCTGACCAATGAGTGGCAGCAGCTTGGCTGGTCGAATGTGCAGGAGATGACCAAGCTCGGCATGCCGGGCGTCTTCACCCACGGCGACTTCGATACCTGGAGTCCCGGCTACCTGATGTTTCTGGGCGCCATGCACAATGGCATCAGCCGGCTCTATGAGACCTTCGGCAACGGCGGCGCGGATACGGTTGAACGCGTTCTGACTCCGGACGAGTATGCGCGCACCTGGTATCGGACCAACCCGCCGCTGCCCCGCGTGTTGTGGTCGCAGCGCGACAACAACAACTATGAGCAGACCGCGCTGCTGACCACGCTGAACTACTTCGCACAGAACACCAAACTCTTCCTTAACAACTACTACCTGAAGAGCAAGCGCTCCATTCTGAAGCCGGAACAGAATGGTCCTGCCGCCTATGTTCTTTCCGCGGACGAGGCCTCGCCCAGCCGCCGCGCCATGCTGCTGCGCGTCTTCAAGGACCAGCACGTCGAAATACAGCAGACCACCGCTCCAGTGACCGTGCAGCTGCCCGTGCCTCCGGCTTCCGCCGATAGCGACAGCGATAAGGACAAGTCAAGTGCAGCCGCCGACGCCAAGCCCAAGCCGCCCAGCTCACGCACCTTCCCGGCGGGCAGCTACGTCATCCGCATGGATCAGCCCTACTCCCGCATTGGGGACGCGCTGCTCGATCGCCAGTTCTGGTCGCCAGAGGACGCACAGAAGCATCCCTACGACGACACAGGATGGACGCTGGGGCCGCTGTTTGGGGTGGATACGGCGCGCATCCTGGATACGGCCATCCTCAAGGCGCCGATGCGCCGCGTAGCCGACCCCACCGCGCCAATCAAAACTCCTGCGCTCACTGGCGATGCGTTTCTGATCGAGAACCACGCGGACCCGGCGCTGATCACGCTGCGCTATCAACTTGAGAAAGAAACTATCACAGCGACAGATGCCGCCACTACTATCGGCGGCCACAACTACCCGGCGGGCACCTGGATCGTACGGGGCATCTCCGCCGCGGAGTTGCAGAAGGTCACGGCGCCGCTGCACCTCACGGTCGCCGCAGCAGCCGAGCTGCCGAATATGGCGACACACCCGGTGCCCGCGCCGCGCATTGCCCTGATGCACACCTGGCTGAGCACGCAGCATGAGGGCTGGTGGCGGCTGGCGCTCGACAACCTGCATGTGCCCTACAGCTACATCAATACCCAGACGGTTGCGGCGGAGCCGGATCTGCGGGCCAAGTACGACGTGATCCTGTTTGCCCCCGTCGGCGCCGGCTCAACCCAGCACATCCTCGATGGCATACCCATGTGGGACGGCTTGCCTGGCAAGGACGGCGCCCCCGCCGCGGACAATGCCATGCCATGGCAAAAGAGCGAACTGACGCCAAACCTTGGGCTCATCGATTCCACTGCAGATATGCGCCCTGGACTGGGACAGGCAGGTCTCAGCCATTTGCGCGACTTCATTAAACAGGGCGGCCTCTTCATCGCCTCGCAGGATGCAGCACAGTTCGCAGCCGAGACCGGCCTGGCGCCGGGGGTCTCCGTAGCACCGCGCGGCGACGTGCGCGTGGTCGGCACCATCGTCAACACGGTGCTTGTACCCACCAAAGACAAGCCGGCCCATCCCTTTCTCGCCGGCTATACCGCCGCGCCTGCCGTGTACAGCGAAGAGGGCATGGCGTTCAACGTCAGCAGCCTGACCACGGGGGATGCCGGTCTGCGAACAGAGGCCAAGACGCCACGCCCCACCGGCCGCGGCGGACCGGACGATCCCGACGTGCCGCAGGACCGCGCCTTCAATGCGCCGCCCCCGGCTCCGAAGGTGAAGATCTGGGAGCCATGGCCGCTGACCGTGGAACAGACCCGCAACAACCCGAACGTGATTCCGGAGCCACTGCGTCCGCAGGTATTGCTGCGCTTTGCAGACAGCAAGGAGTTGCTGGTCGCGGGGCTGCTCGACCACGCCGACTCCCTGGCGGAGCATGCGGCCGTGGTGGCTGCCCACCTGGGCTTGGGGACCACGCTGCTATTCGCCAACAACCCGCTCTACCGGGGCGAGACCATCGGCAGCTATGCGCTGGTGACGAATGCGATCCTGGAGTATCAACCCGCGAAGCAATAAGCCGCAGCCGTGCACGATGCAGGTTCTTCGCGGTACCATGCAGGCGCTGGAGGACCACGCCATGCCAAGACTGGGCAGTCTGATCGGTTTCATTCCCACGCGCAATGCGGATGCAGCGCGAGTCTTTTACGAGCAGACGCTCGGTCTGCGCTTCGTCGCGGACGATGGCTTTGCGCTGGTCTTTGCGAGCGGCGGCAACATGCTGCGCGTAGTACGTGCGGGCGAGTTCACGCCTGCTCCCTACACCATTCTTGGCTGGGAGAGCACGGACCTGGAGCAGGACGTGCGTGAGTTCACGCAACGCGGTGTCGCCTTCGAACGCTTTAGTTTCCTGCCGCAAGACGACGCCGGCATCTGGACCACGCCCAGCGGCGACAAGGTGGCTGGTTCAAAGACCCGGACGGCAATACGTTGTCCCTCTCGCAGCACGTCCACTGACGATACTGCGGGTCCTTCCCTGCGCTCAGGATGACAAGAGTGCAGGGCTTTCGAGCAAGAAGCGCCCAAAGACCTCGTTCGACAGCATGCGACCGCGCATGGTCAGCGCCACTCGATCACCCCTCGCTGCCAGCAGCCCTTCATCCATCAGGTCTGCGAGCACCCTGTCATAGGCCGCGATCGCCGGATCGCCGAACTCCTCACGTAACCTCTCAACCGATACACCTTCGACGAGCCGCAAGCCCAGGAACCATGCCTCTTCAAGCTCCGCTTCGCGCTGGACGGATTCGCTCTCCACTGCGAAGTCTCCGCTGAGATACGTCGGCAGATCGTCGGTGTTGCCGAAGCGCACCGGGCTGCCGTTGTTCGCGCGCAGCATGGAGTGGGCGTCCAGCCCTGCGCCCAGATAAGGCTCCCGCCGCCAGTAGCGCAGATTATGCTGGCTGGCCGCACCGCGCCGGGCGAAGTTTGATATCTCATATTGCGCGAGGCCTGCTTGCGCTAACCGCTCGCAGCCCAGTTCATACATCGCTGCGACGGTGTCGTCGTGCGGCACCAGGCCGGCACCATAGCGCGCGCCGCCGCCGATCAGCTCCCGGCCCAGGCGCGAATCTTCATCTACCTCCAGCATGTAAAGACTGGCATGCTCCGGCTCCAGGCCGCAGAGTAAGTCCAGCGACTGCTGCCAACTCGCCATGGTCTGGCCCGGCAGACCGGCGATCAGGTCAAGATTCACCGCCAGCCCCGCTGCCTTGAGTCGCCGCACATCTTCTTCAACCACGTCGCGGGTGTGGGTCCTTCCCGTAGCCGCCGCCTCGGCGTCTACCAGCGACTGCACCCCCAGGCTGGCGCGGGTCGCCCCGACTTCAACCATCGCTTGAAGAAATTGATTGGAAATATGCCCAGGGGCACACTCTATGGTTACCTCGCAATCGCCGGTCAGTCGCCAGTTCGCAATGGCGGCAAAGATCCGCCGGAGAAGCTCCGGCTCCAAGGTGCTGGGAGTTCCGCCGCCCAGATAGACACTTCCGGTCACTTCCGGCAGATGCCAGCCTTCCCGGGCAGCGCGGTCCCGCGCGCCGCCGAGCTCAGCGCAAACTCGTTCCACATACCGCTCATGATCGCTGGCCGGGAACACCCCGGAGGCAAAGTTGCAGTAGGTGCACTTCGCGCGGCAGAACGGGACCGAGATATAGAGGCCAAGCGTCTCGCCCATTCATCTATTGTCCCATCTACGTAAAATAAGGGAAGGCATGGCGCAGGAGCAGACCCCCAGTCCGCAGCAGCAAAAGCCCCAGGAGCAACAGAAGCCCCCGGAGCCGGAGAAGCCGAAGGCCGCGGCGCACGAAGACGACGTCGTGGGCAAGGCGTACGACAGCCGGCTGATGCGGCGGCTGCTCACCTACCTGCGTCCCTACAAGTGGCAGGCCGGCATCTCGCTGGTCGCGATTCTGCTCAAGTCCGTGTCGGACATCCTGGGACCTTACCTGACCAAGGTAGCGGTCGATAAGTACATGACCCACGACGCCACCGGCAAGACCAGTTGGCTGGGCCGCCATCTCAGTGGCTCCCCGGCTGCTGGCATCACGCAGATCGCGCTGCTTTACATCGGGACGCTCTGCTTCTCCTACGTGCTGGAGTTTGCCCAGACCTACCTGATGCAGTGGACCGGGCAGAAGATCATGTACGACATGCGTTCGCAGATCTTCCGCCACCTGCAGCGCATGCACGTCGCCTTCTTTGATCGCAATCCAGTTGGCCGGCTGGTCACGCGGCTCACCTCGGATGTGGACGCGCTGAACGAGATGTTCACCTCGGGCGTCTTCGCCATCTTTGAAGACGTCTTCGTGCTGTTGGGCATCGTGCTGGTCATGCTGCGCATGAGCTGGTGGCTGGCCCTGATTGCCTTCGCTGTACTGCCGGTCATCGTGGGCATCACGCGCATCTTCCGCAACAGCGTGCGCGACAGCTACCGCCGCATCCGCACCGCCATCGCCCGCATCAATGCCTTCACCCAGGAGCACGTCAGCGGCATGAGCGTGGTGCAACTGTTTGGCCGGGAGCGCCGCGCCTTCAACGACTTTGAGGCAGTCAACCGCACCCACATGGTGGCCTTCAAGGACGCTATCCTGGCCTATGCGCTGTACTATCCGGCAGTCGAGCTGCTCTCCTCCATCGCCATCGCACTGGTCATCTGGCTGGGCGGCCGCGGCGTGCTGCATGGCGCGGTCACACTGGGCGTGCTGGTGGCCTTCATTCAGTACTCGCAGCGCTTCTTCCGTCCCATTCAGGACCTCTCCGACAAATACAACATCCTGCAGGCGGCCATGGCTGCAAGCGAGCGCGTGTTCAAGCTGATCGACACCCCGGCGGAGGTGACCTCACCCGCGGCCCCAATCGCCAGCCCACGCAATGGCCGCATCGAGTTTCGTGATGTCTGGTTCACCTATGAGCGTTTGACGCCGGAGCAGACCGAAGCCCTGGCCAGCGCCTCCCCAGCCGAACTCGAAGCCATGCCCATCGAGTGGATCCTGCGTGGCGTCTCCTTCGCCATCGAGCCGAATGAGACCGCGGCCATCGTGGGCCACACCGGCGCCGGCAAAACCACCATCATCTCGCTGATGATGCGCTTCTACGATGTGCAGCGCGGCCAGGTGCTGATCGATGGCATCGATGTGCGTGCGCATGACCTGACCGCGCTGCGCCAGCACTTCGGCGTGGTGCTGCAGGATCCATTCCTGTTTACTGGCACCATCGCGGAGAACATCCGCCTGGGCACTGCATCGATTACGCAGGCGGACATGGAGCGCGCTGCCGAGGAAGTAAACGTCGCAGACTTCATCCACAGCCTGCCGCAGGGCTTCGACGAACCATTGCGCGAACGCGGGGCCGGGCTCTCCACCGGGCAGAAGCAGCTCATCAACTTCGCGCGTGCCCTGGCGCACCGGCCACGCATCCTGATTCTCGACGAGGCGACCTCATCGGTCGATACCGAGACGGAGTTGCGGGTCCGCACCGCGCTCGACCGCATGATCACCGGACGCACCTCGGTCGTCATCGCGCACCGGCTCTCTACCGTACAGCGCGCGGACACCATCCTGGTAATGCACAAGGGCCAGCTGCGCGAGCACGGCCCCCACCAGCAACTGCTGGCCCAGCACGGTATCTACTGGAAGCTCTACCGCCTGCAGTACAAGGACCAGGAAGCCGAGAGTGCTGGGGGCTTCATGGATGCGCCGCTCGCGCTAGGGACGGACTAGCAGGAGGCCAGGCGCTGCAGGCGCCGCGCAGAATAGCGTCTGCGGCAGAGCGCCTAGGAGCGCCCGCGCAGGAACGTGATCACGTCATCTGCTTCGACAATCCCCACCAGCTTCTCCCCGCTATTCACCACCGGCAGCGCGCGCAGGTTGTACTTGTCGAACAACTCCGCGACGTCATCCTCATCCGTGTCCACGCGGCAGCTGATCACGCGGCTTTCTGCCAGCGCAGAGAGGTGGCTGTCCGGTTGAGCCAGCATCAGGCGCAGCAGCGGCACCACTCCCTTCAGTACACGATGCTCGTCGGTCAGGTACACGTCGGTCACGACGTCCAGGTCGCCCTCAAAATGCCGCAGTGCCTCGATGGCATCAGCGACCACGCCGTCATGCGACACGCTGACAAAGTCGGTCGTCATGTAGCCGGCAGCCGAGTCTTCGCGGAACTCCAGCAGCTCTTCCACCTCCTGCCGCTCCTCCGGCTCCATGCGGTCGAGGATGGCGCCGGAGTGCTCTTCCGATAGTTCAGCAAGCAGGTCGGCGGCGGCGTCCGGATCCATCTCTTCGACAATGTCCGCGCCACGCTGGGAGCCTACCGACGCCAGCAAGGAACGCTGCAGCCGGGGCTCCACCTCTTCCAGAGCCTCGGCAGCCACCTCTTCATCGAGCGAGTGGAAGACCGCCTCGCGCTCAGCCGGCGCCAGCTCTTCCAGGATGTCTGCGATGTCCGCCGGGTGCATGTGGGCCAGCCGTTCGTGCTCGATCTTCAGCCGCACGCGCCGCGCCGGGTCTACCTCAATGACATCCACAAACTCCCAGGGAATGGCGCGTGAGGCCACACGATGCGCCAGTGCAGCGGCCCGGTCTGGCGGCAGTATGCCCTTCAGCATGCGCCGGATGCCCCCCCGCAGACCCACTTCTACCTGCGTCACGCGCAGGGGCACGCCCTCCTCCGGGCTCTGCCAACGCAGGTCCACGTCGTTGACACGGACCACCTTGCGTCCGTGCACATCAATAATTTGCCGGTCGAGCAGGTCCTGTCGCAGCAGCAGCGCACTCTCGTTTGCCGGCTCGGCCATCGGCTCCGTGCCCGCTGCCATGATCAGGCGGCCGGAACCCGTAGGGGTGAGCGCAGCGATGTCGATGTGCTCGCGCCCACGCGCGCTCCGGATCACCAGCGCCAGCACCTTCCCGGCGTCCTTGCCAGTGGCCACCGCCACATCGGCGACACGGCCGCGCAACTGTCCGGCAGCATCGACCACCGGCATGCCTTCCAGCTGGGTCAGGCTGGTCTCATGGTGCGAATACGCCGCGCCATTGCGGACGTGGGCTGTGCCGTTTGCGCGCACGGGTGATCTCCGAGGGAGAGTCTAACAGCGGGTCGCGGCATGGCCTTCTTCAAGTAGTGCGGAAGGTTGTGCCTTAGTACAAGAATGCTCTAGTGGAGTGCGGGCGGAGCCTCGTGCACATGGCGGATCACGATGGTGTCGTCCTTGAACTCGACCCGGTCAAAATCACGGCCCTGCGACTGCACATAGCAGCCGCAGTCGGTGTTGGCATGGTGGGCCAGACTGATGCCATCTTCGGCGCCCTGCAACTCACGACTCGCCTGGTCCAGCCTGGCCTGTGCGGTGTCCTCTGCAGTCTTCTGTTTCGGCGATTTCTCGGCTGCCGCCTTTGCCTGATTCAGCTTTGCCTGCGCGTCGGCAACGGCGGTCTTCGCATCGGTCCATTGCTTTAGCTCCGGCGCGGAAAGCTTCTCCGTCCGGACCAGCGGCGTCGCCGGTTGGGTCGGCGCGGCGGGACCAAGCTGGGGGGCAAAAAGCAGCAGTGACAACAGGACAGTCCACATAGGCAAGTTCTCCACCCCTGCAATCTTAAATCGCCAGCCGGTTCAGATAGCAAAGCCGGCTCGCGAGCGATGCGCGCGGTCTGCATAACTCCGTGTCAGAGTGACGGCCGTAATGCTCTTTGGCATCCTCCGCCCCGGCGAAGCAGCACTCTGGTGCGCGATGCGAAGCGCTGCAAGCGACTACTCCTTGACATGGAATGGCGCAGGCAAGCAAACTGCCGGAACACGCGCTGGTGCAGCGAAGTGGCTGCACCCGTATCCGACGATCCATCGAGGAGTCAGAGTGACCGGATCACAGGCAGGCCGCATCACCTACACGCTGGACTCCTCCCTCGAAAGCGTGAATCGCGTGGAACAGACTGCAGAGCAGGTTGCGCAGAAGGCCGGCTTCGATGAAGACGAGGTGTACCGCGTCTCCATGGCGGCCCGCGAAGCAGCCGTCAACGCAGTGCTCCATGGCAATGCATACAGCCCGGACAAACGCATCACCGCAACCTTTGAGACCACACCCACGTCTCTGGTAATCCGTATCGCCGACCAGGGGCCTGGCTTCGACCCAGCCACGCTACCGGACCCCCTGGCACCGGATAATCTTCTGCGCGGCTCCGGCCGTGGCATCTTCCTCATCCGCTCTTTCATGGATGAAGTCGAATTTCGTCAGCTCAATCCCGGAACAGAGCTTACTCTTATCAAGCACCTTGTCAGTGCCTAACCCAGCGCAGTCACGCATCAGGAGGAATACTCAGTGAGCGTTAAAATCGCGACGCGTCAGGTAGACGGCGTCACCGTTCTCGATATCAGCGGCCGCATCACCCTTGGCGAAGGCAGCGTGCAGCTGCGCGATGCCGTGCGCGGCCTGCTCGCCAAAGGCCAGAAGCACATCCTGCTCAACCTTGGCGATGTCAGCTACATTGACAGCTCGGGCATCGGCGAGCTGGTAAGCGCCTTCACCACGGTCAAGAACCAGGGCGGCGAGTTGAAGCTGCTCAACCTGACCCGCAAGGTGCATGACCTGCTGCAGATCACCAAGCTTTACACCGTGTTTGACGTTAAGGACGACGAAGCCAGCGCTATTAGCTCCTTCACGAAGTAGCCCGTACGCCCGGCACAGCAAAGAGGCTGCCCATCCGTCATTGGGGCAGCCTCTCTGCGTTTCGGTCTCTCTGCCTTTCAGCAGTGTTTTAGGCTAGAACCTGCCTCATGAATACGCGGAGGCTCAGCGGTTTCACGCATGAGACCCGCTACCAAGGCGGGTCACATACAATTTGCCAGACCCGCGAGACCATACATGAGGCGGCTTCTAGTCTCCTGAGTCATAAATAGATTGTATATAAAAGGTGGTTGTTTTAAGGTGAGGCATGGAGCCTCGTCGAGGACGCCCGAAGAAGCATGCGTTAGTTGTGAGCCAGGTACAGAGAGCCGAACTGGAGCGCCTGGCAAGACAGTCGC
>JBBRLT010000050.1:0-25300 GCA_038231235.1 Terriglobales bacterium | reverse complement strand
TTCAAGGACACCGCCGGCCCATCGCTCCACGTGCTCATCAAGCTGCTGGCCACGGTAACGCTGGTGCTGGCTCCGCTGTTCCTCTAGGCCACAGCCAATCGCCGAACGCAGTTTGCTATGGTAAGCCGCATGGCAGACCCCGCACTTGAGAATCGAACTCCCTGGTACCGCCGCAGATCGAGCGGATGGCAGGCGATGTCCCGCCTTTCTACCCGCCGGCTGCTCTTCCTTTACCTGGCAGTCTTTTTCCTCTTCTCCATCTACGGCTTCTACCTGAACATCATGGCGCCGCGCTCACTGTCCCTGGCAGTTGTGCTGGCGCTCGGCGCTTTCAACGGCGCGTATTCCATGCTGTATCCCTGGCTGTTGATCCGCCACTCCACGCCATGGGTATGGATTACCGGCATAGGACACGGATTCCTCGCCAGCGCCATGGGATGGTTCTCTGCCTATGTGGCTCTTCAAGCCACGTCGCATCGCCTCGGGTTGATTGCATCGCCCTTTGTGACCGCACAGGCACTGTGGATCACGTTGGTGGCTTCCTATATCTGCTTCATCATCTTCATCCGCAAGCAAGCCACGGACGCCATCCGTATCCAGAACGAGCTCGAACTCGCTCACGGCATTCAGCAGACACTGGTACACTCATCCATCGCACCCGCCTTGGCTACGAGGTCTACGGCATCACCCGCCCCAGCGAACGCGTAGGAGGCGACCTGGTGGATCTGGTTCCCTCGCTCCATGGCGATATTGCCTATGTTGCGGACGTAGCTGGTCATGGCCTGCAGGCGGGCATTCTGATGGGCATGCTCAAAGCCGCTGCGCATACCGCCCTGCTGGAGCCCGCACCTGCAAGCGAGCGGCTGCCCCTGCTGCTGGACCGGCTGGATTGCGTGCTGCCTGCCGTGAAGGAAAGTCATATGTATGCCGCCTTCGCTGCACTCCAGCTTGGACCCATGGGAAGGGTGCGGCACGCGCTGGCGGGCCATCCGCCGGTGCTGCACTATTGCCAGCAGGATGGCAGCTTCTGTGAGTTACATCTTGAGCAGTTTCCCTTGGGACTGGTGCCGGACGCACACTTCGCTGCGCTGGAGATGCGGGTGGCGCCAGGGGATCTGCTGGTGATCGCGACCGACGGCATCCTAGAGGCGTGCGGCGCAGACGACAGCGAGTTCGGCACTATCGGACTTCAGACTGCTGTCCGGATGCATGCGGGAGCGCCACTTCCCGTCTTGGCTGCTCATATCCTGTCGGCAGTGGCAGCATGGGGCAAGCAGGAAGACGATCAAACATTGCTGATTGTGCGCTGCCTTGAGTTGGTCTGAGGGAGTCCGCGCTTACTCGCGCATGCGCTCCTTCACGCTCTTGGCCAGCTTTTCGATCTCGCTGGCCTTCTTCACCACATCGATCGCCAGCGTGTCCTTGTTCGATTTCGCGACCTCTTCCTTGAGCTCTTTGGCCAGAACCAGCAGCTTGTCGGTGTCGCTCACCAGCCTCTGCTGCCGGTCCACGTTGCGTCGATTCTCCAGCTTTTCTTCACGCCGCCGTTCGTTTGGATCCGTCGAATCAGACTGGCTCCCGAATCTTCCTGAATCCGCCGTTGAAGGATTCTCCCGCGGCACACCCTGCGGCAGCGCCGCCGCGAAATCGCCGCCGGCCCAAACGATCATCAGCAGACTGGTGAGGAGCATGGGAAACCAGCGCAACTTGGCAGAGGGCCTTCGCATCCGTTCATTATAGAAACGTAAACAATCCCAGTGTGAAAGGTCTGCATGCTGTTTCTGCTTGCGCCACCCAATTCGCGTCCACCTCTCCGGGAGGCGTTGCACACCATGTGGCAGAACTGGACGGATAGCGTGCAGGACTTCCTGGTCAATGACCTGAAGCACCTGATCACCATCCTGGTGGTCGCCTGGATTGCCTTCTGGCTGGTGGGTGCGCTCACCAACCGCATGCGCCGCATAGCAGAGCGGCACTCGGCGGCTGGCCTGGCGCGTACCGCGCAAATCCGCACCCTGGCCTCAGTCCTGCGCGCCAGCGGCTTCGCCTTCGTCGCCTTCTTTACCCTGATCACTATCCTGCGCGATGTCTTCGACCTGAACCTGGCGCCGCTGCTGGCCTCCGCAGGCGTGGCCGGGGTCGCCATCGGCCTGGCCGCGCAGACCATCGTGAAGGACGTGATCAACGGCATCCTGGTCCTGGTGGAAGACCAGTACAACGTAGGCGACGTGGTCACCATTGCCGGACTCACCGGCTTTGTCGAATCGATGTCGCTGCGCAAGACCACCGTGCGCGGCTTCGACGGCACCCTCTACCTGATCCCCAACAGCCAGATCACCAACGTGGCCAACCAGAGCCGTGACTTCTCGCAGACAACGCTCAACATCTCAGTCGACTTCTCCGCCGACCCGGACAAGGTGATCGAACTGCTGCGCACCATCGCCCGCGAGGTGCGGCAGGAGCCTGCCTACAAAAACGTCTTTCTCGAGGATCCTCAGGTACAAGGCGTCGACCAGATCAAGGGCTCTGAGGTGATCTATCCGATTGTGGTGAAGACCAAGGCGCGTACCCAATACGACGCGCTACGGGAGATGCAGAAGCGCATCCGGGTAGCGCTGGAGCAGAACGGCATGCTCCCCGGCAATCCCTTCCGCGTCTTCGGCGGCGAAGTCGGCGGAAACGCGGGCCGCGGTCATGGGACCGTTACCGGCGAGAGGCCAAAGCCTGAACCGGTGCATGACCCAACCACCAACAAGCCGAACGATAGCAATCCCTTCACCGCCACCGATGCCACTTGAAGCTTTGCGCGCTCACGTTTGGGTGTTGTTCTAAGCAATCGCTGTCATCCTGAGCACAGCGAAGGACCTGCAGTCCGCTGGCGAGCAGCGACAAACTGCGGATCCTTCGACTCCGCTTCGACTCCGCTTCGACTCCGCTTCGCTCCGCTCAGGATGACAGAGCTCTGTGAACGTCCCACCACAATGGGGTGCCTCATTCTAGCGAAGCTAGGGTGTGGGGATGCGAAAGCGCTAAGGCCGCAGCGCGGCGCGCAGTGCCTCCACGTCATGTACCGGCGGCAGGCACTGCGTCCCGCGGCAGACCACTGCGAAGCTCTTGGACTCTCGTAACTGCGGAAGTTGCGTGATTGTCTTGCGCAGCACCGGCGGCAGAGCTCCCTCCGCAATCACACGGCGCGGCACGCGCAGCACTGCCTTGGTCACGGCATAGCCCTCACGCGCAGCCGCCTCCAGTGCATCCGCGGCTGCGTCCTCTCCAACAATCACGATCTGCTGCGGCGCGCCCAAAAGGCGCTCTAGCGCCAGCCCATAGCTGCCCGCGTACAGGCCGAAGTGCTCGACGATGCCCGCGAACGCCTCCAGGGTATCCTCGGCGCGCTCGCGCAACTCAACACTTCCATTCAACGCTTCAAGACGCAGCAGCGCCGCGGCTGCCGTGGGATTGCCGGCTGGCGTAGGCGTGTCCTGCAACGGCTTGCGCCGCGCGGCCAATGCTCCAATGGCGTTTGGATCATGCGTCGCATCGAAGAAGCCGCCGCCGGTCGCGTCGTAGAACTCGGCGCACATGCGGTCGGCCAGCGCGCTCGCCGCGTCGTAGTAGCGCATCTCCAATGTGCGCTCCCATGCATCCAGCGCGGCATGCACCAGCAGCGCATAATCGTCCAGCACTGCGGCAATCCGCTCGCCAGGCTGCGCATCGGCATACGCCACGACGTGCGCCAGTCCATCATTCTCCGACCACGCTTCGTCCAGGATGCGGTCCAGCGTCTTCAGCGCAAACGCGCCCGCGCCCGGTACTGCCAGCACGGCATCCGCCTGCAGATAGGCAGAGACCGCCATTGCGTTCCATCCCGTATAGATGGTGCGATCGACGTACGGCGTGGCACGTTTCTCCCGCGCGGCGGCAAGTTTGGCCCGCGCGCTACTTAGCTGATGTGTCACCTGTTGCGGATCGCGCCGCAGCCGCTTGGCCAGCGCATCCGTCGTCGTCTTGATGTGCAGCACATTCTTCGCCGGATTGTGGTGCATGTCGCCCAGCTCGCCAATGTCGTAGTACTCGCCGGCGACAGCCAACTCGTCCGCGCTCAACACCTCGGCGGCCTCCGCACGCGTCCAGGTGAAGTAATCGCCGTCGTCGTCCAGGGTCATGTCGGCATCCTGCGAGCCGTAAAAGCCGCCATGCTCGCGATCGCTGAGCCAGGCATCCATCCACGCCACCGTCTCGCGGATCACATTACTGAACACGGGAAAGGGGTAGCTCTGCCAGGCATGGACGTAGTTCGCCAGTAGTCCGGCATTGTCGTACAGCATCTTCTCGAAGTGTGGCACCACCCACCGCTCATCGACGGAGTAGCGATGGAAGCCACCGCCCACCTGGTCGTAGATACCGCCCTCGGCCATCCTGGTCAGCGTCACGATCGCGACCTCGCGTGCCTTCGCATCGCCCTTGCGTGCAGCCGCGTCCAGCAGCAGATCGAGCGCCGCGGGATGGGGGAACTTCGGCTGCGCGCCAAAGCCGCCATGGTGCGGGTCGAACTGCGCCACGGCTGAAGCGATCAGCTTGGCCGTGATCGACCCGCTCAACGAACCGCTGCGCCCGGCAAAGGCTTCGCCATGCTCGATGGCAGCGAACACAGAAGCCGCCGACTCCAGTGCCTCGCTGCGCCGCAGCGACCACGCATCGGCCATGGTCAGCAGCAGGCGCTCGATGCCCGGCCGGCCGTAGCGATCGTGCCGCGGAAAATAGGTGCCGCCAAAGAACGGCCGGCCATCCGGCGTCAGGATAGCGGTCAATGGCCAGCCACCCTGCCCGCTGATCGCCTGCACCGCTGCCTGGTAGCGGCTGTCGACATCTGGCCGTTCGTCTCGATCGACCTTGATCGCGATGAAGCGCTCGTTGATCAGTGGCGCCAGCGTGGGGTCTTCGTAGCTTTCGCGGTCCATCACATGGCACCAATGGCACCACACCGCGCCAATGTCCAACAGAACGGGCTTGTCCTCGCGCTGCGCCCTGGCGAAGGCCTCCGGCCCCCACTCATGCCACTGGATCGGCTGGTGCATGGCCGAACGCAGATAGGCGGAGCGTGCACGGGAGAGTGCGTTCAGGGTCTCACTGGACTGCGTTGCTGCTTGAATCTCGAGGTCGGCCATACCCTTCAAGTCTACGCGGACGGCTGAGGGCTCAGCTTCGATCGGCTCAGGTATCCAGGCGTCGCTTGCACCGCTGAATGTATGTCGCGGCAGTGACCGCAGCGAAGGTGAGGCCGAAGCAGCTATAGGGCATCATCACTGCATAGCGCTGCCAGATGGAGACGCCAGCCAGGTCACGGAAGCCGTGCCATTGACTGCCAATCACCGCGGCCGCCACCAGCAGGGACACCACCAGGATGCGTCCGCGCAGCCGCACCAGCAGGCAGGGCCGGATGGTCAGCACCAGTGGCAGCACCACCAAAGTCCAGGCAACCAGCGCCAGCCAGAACGTCCATCCTGCCCAGGCCAGCAAACCATAGCCCAGTGTCTGCACAAACAGCCGGGCCTGGCCATCGCTGTTGCGTACAGCGATGATGAGGTTGAAGGGCAGGCAGAGCAGTTGTGCGGCAAGCCAGCCGCTCAGTCCGCTGACCGCGGCATACCCAAACCGGCGCCGCAGGCTGATCGTATTTGCTGCTGCCACTTCGACCGTATTCATCGCAACAGACGGCTCGCGACGTCGGTGTAGAGATCTATGGCAGCCAACAGCTCGCGCTTGGCCAGCTTCTCCTGCCGGGTGTGGGCGACGTGAATGGACCCTGGACCCAGCAGCAGCGGCTCACCCCAGTTGGTGAGCGCGGGCACGTCGGAGGTGAAGGCAGCAATCATGGTCTCCAGTCCGTCAATAGCTTTCATGCGCATGAAGGGAATCTCCAGCGTGAAGTCAATCTCCGCCAGCCCCGCGACGGCTTGCTGCAGCGCGGCACGTGTTGCCTCCGACGGTCCCACCAGCCGCACCAGCATCTGCGCCTCGGCCGCATCGGCAATCACGTTGGTGGCGCGACCGCCCTCGATCAGGCCCACATTCAGTGTGCTTGCGCCTACGTCGTCCACCCGCGGCAGCTCGACGTGGAGCACGCGGTCCAGCGCCGCAATCAGCTTGTGGATGGCGCTCTCGCCCAGCTCGGGGTAGGCGGAGTGCGCCATCTTCCCCTGGGCCCGCACCACCGCGCGCAGTGCGCCCTTGCTGGCCACCGCCAGACGATTGTCAGTGGGTTCGCCATTGATCAAAAAGCGGCTGCCCTTTGGCTGCTGATTCGCAATCTTCGCTCCGGCAGAGTCGCGCTCCTCCCCCACCAGAAACAATAGCCCGGCCTTGACGCCGCCAGCACACAGGCGCTCCGCCGCGGCAATCTGCGCCGCGATGATGCCCTTGGCGTCGCAGGCGCCGCGCCCGTAGATGTTCTCGTCATCTTCACTGCTGGCGAAGTAGGGGGGCACGGTATCGATATGCGTGGAGAAGACCACATCCGGCCGCTCCTGCGGGACCGTCGCGAAAACATTGAAGCGATCGGTGGTCGCGCCGTCCTGGCCACGGCTGGCCACGTGCATCTTCTCGACCGCGAAGCCGCGTGCCTCCAGCAACCCGGCGAGAAAGTCCGCTGCCGGCCCTTCGCCATAGGTGGTCGATTCGATATCGATCAGCTGTCGCGTCAACTGCACCGGATCGAGAGCGCTCTGGTCGACAGCAACACGGAAGGGCGGCATCGTTTGCTCAGGATACCTGAGCCAACAGGCAGGCCCGGGTGCCAGCTTCCGCGACGCATGGACTGCCTGCTGTGACCGGCCGCTGCTCGCTACAATGGAGAGATCAGCACATGGTCAGCCCTCCTGCCACACCCGCACGCCTGCAAACCCTCTTCATTCCCGGCCCGGCGGGCAATCTGGAATCCTTGTTCGTCGAGGGGCAGCGCGAGGCGCGCTTCGCCTCACTGGTCTGTCATCCCCACCCCAAGGGCGGCGGCACCATGCACAACAAGGTCGTCTACCACGCGGCCAAGACGATGCAGCGCCTCGGGCTGCCTAGCCTGCGCTTCAACTTCCGCGGCACCGGGCTGAGCGATGGTGAGCATGATGACGGCCACGGCGAGCGGGACGATGTACGCGCCGCGATCGACTGGCTCCATCAGCGCACTAGGCTGCCGGTCCTGGTCACCGGCTTCTCCTTTGGTGCGCATGTGGCGTTGAGCGCCTGCTGTGAAGATGCGCGCGTGCCCGGCTTCATCGCACTCGGCCTGCCCGTCGCCGCAGAGGGACGCGAATACCGCTACAGCTTCCTCAGCAAGTGCGCCATGCCGAAGCTGTTCGTCAGCGGCGCTGCAGATCAGTACGGACCCCAGGATGCGTTGGTGCGAATCGTTGCCAGTGCCGGACAGCCCGCTACTCTGATCTTTATCCCTGAGGCGGATCATTTCTTCGCCGGCCGGCTGGACACGATGCAGCACGCCGTCTCCAGCTGGCTGGCAGCGCATTTCGGACTGAATGCGCTGCCGCAGCCAGCCCCGGTGCTGGCTATCGAATGAGCAGTTCCCCACTGTCATCGCCGCAATCTTCGCTTGAGTCGCTGCATCGGGAAGCACGCGCTATCTTCGTGCATGCGCTGGAAGGCTGCGGCATCGACCGCGCCTTTCAGGAGCACATCGGCATCGAAGGCAATACCCTGGTGCTGCATCGCTCGCGCCTGCTTGAAGGCATCCGCAAGCCCAGCCGGATCGATCTTGGCGCTTACCGCAGCATCCTGGTCATCGCTGTCGGCAAGGCTGCCGTTCCCATGCTGGAGGCGCTGCTGGCGCTGCTTCCCCGCGGCCTGAAGGTGCGTGGCGTCTGTTGCGCGCCGGAGCGGCTCACCCGGCGCGTGTGGCGCTTGTGGCGCTTTCGCTGCTTCCTGGGCGGCCATCCCCTGCCCAATCAGGACTCCTTCCGCGCGGCGCGGGCTGCCCTGCGGCTGCTGAGCAAGACCACCGAGAAGACCCTGGTGATCTACCTGATCAGCGGTGGCGGCAGCACACTGTTCGAACTGCCGCTCGACCCCGGCATCTCGCTCGAGGACACCATCGCATTCCACGAAGCCCTGATCGGCTGCGGCGCCGCTATCACAGAGATCAATACGCTGCGCAAACACTTCTCCGCGGTGAAGGGAGGCAGGCTGGCCGCTGCTGCACCATGCGCCGACAAGCTCACACTGCAAGTGGCAGATGTACCACTGAAACACCTGGACGCGATCGCCTCCGGGCCCACCCTGCCGGATCGCTCCACAGTGGCGGACTGCCGTGCGCTCCTCGCGCAATATGGATTGCTGGAAAAATTTCCCCCGGCGGTGCAGCGGTTTTTTGCGCGGCCCGATCTGCCGGAGACTCCCGGTGACAAAGCAGGGGATAAAGCGCATGACGCGCCCCAGGAGGGCTCGTCTCCGTTGGTTGCCGCCTCCAGCAGTGCTGTGCCCGATCACGGCCTCAATGGGCTGCTCGACACCCTGCTCTCCAATCATGACCTGGTGAATGCTGGGCGCGAACAGGCGCGCGCCCTGGGCTACCGGGTTTTCATCGATAACACCTGTGACGATTGGCCCTGGGAACGCGCCGCAGCCTACCTGGTGGAGCGGTTCGTGCGGCTGCGCCGCGAGCATCCGCGGCTCTGCCTGCTCTCCGGTGGCGAGGTGACCGTCGCACTGGACCGCGCGCCCGGAACCGGCGGCCGCAATCAGCAGTTTGCGCTGGAGTGTGCCCGGCTGCTGGCGCGCGATCTGCCCGGTGAGGCGGCCATCTGTCTCTCTGCCGGCAGCGACGGTGCTGACGGCAACAGCCCGGCCGCCGGCGCCATCGTCGACCCCTCGACTGTGGGACGGGCGCAGGCCTTCGGCTATGACGTCGCCGCCTCGCTCGCTGCCTTCGACGCCTGCCCGCTGCTAACGGCGCTCGGCGATACCCTTGTCACCGGACCCACCGGCAATAACTTGCGCGACCTGCGCATTCTGCTCAGTAGCGATTCCGCGCCGATTCCGCTTGCAATTGTCAGGTAACACACCGAATTTCACTTGCCTTTCATCCGGCAGCAGACAGAGAATCGCTTTCACCAACCCACTACAGCAATACATCCCAAATTCCTATGAGGCTGCGTGGTTCTCTATGAACTACATACCCGATAGCCTCCTATCCTGCGCGCCTCTCCATACCGAGGCATCTGGTGTTGAAACGCCACTCATTGAGCGGCCTGTGGTGTTGTGTGTGGGCAATGACGAGACGCTGCTCTCCTACCGGGTGGAAGTACTGAGAATGTCGGGTTTTGACGTCATTTCTCTGTGTCCAGCCCCGCGCCAGCTAGAGCATCTGGCCCGATTGTGCAGCCAGCATCGTCCTGCGGTTTGTGTCGCCTGCCATACCCTCACCCGCGAGCAGCGCATCGCCCTGGCAGAGCAGCTGCGGAAGGAATGCCCTTCAAGCAAGCGGCTCGCCCTGACCACGGGAGACTTGACCGCAGAGGAAGCTGCCAGCTACGACGTTCTGCTGGACAGTCTGGACGGCCCGGCCGCGCTCATCCGGGTGCTCGTCGCGCAGTCCTAGCGCAGACAATTGCCGATTCTTCAGACCTGCAGGAAAATTGCGCTATGGCTATCCGCAAGGAGTGGACGGAGTGGCACCTGACGCCGCGGGGGTGGGAGCCGGGATCTACCCGCCGCGAGGGCAAAGGCAACGATTGGCGCGACGAGCCCGCAGACCGGCTGCTCAGCTATCAGCACGTCGAGATTGAGACCTCATCGTCTCCACCCAAGGTGACCACCGAGGAGACCTGGTGCACCAAAGACCCCGCTGCTCTTACGCAGTTGGAAGCCGCATTGACCCAGCACGGCAGCTGCCCTGAGCGTCTGGATTGAGACAACCGAACCATTACCGGCAGCGTGTAGCAGACAAGGAACTCGGGGGACCGTTCTTCTGACGACTGGACAGCGACTCGCAGGACTTCCCTGCCGTGTTAGTATCCCGTTTCAATTGACATGAAGCTCAATCGATACCTTGTTCGCAGCACCATCGTCGGCGCCCTGGGCGGCTTGCTGTTTGGCTTCGACACCGCCGTTATCTCCGGCGCCACTCGCTCGCTGCGGCTCTACTTCCTGCTGTCGGAGAGGCAGCTAGGCTGGACCGTCGCCATCGCCCTGTGGGGCGCAGTGGTGGGCGCGATCTTCTCTGGCATTCCAGGGGAGCGCTTCGGCCGCCGCGACTCGCTGCGCGCCATGGCCTTCTTCTACGTGCTCTCCGCCATCGGCTGCGGCCTGGCATGGAATCTTCCCGCGCTGATGATCTTCCGCTTCGTCGGCGGAGTGGCTATCGGCGGCTCGTCCGTGCTGGGCCCTATGTACATCTCGGAGATTGCCCCGGCGCGGCTGCGCGGCCGCCTGGTGGGCACCTTCCAGATCAACATCGTAGTCGGCATCCTGCTGGCCTATGCCTCGAACTACCTGATCGGCCTAGGCAACTTCGGGAACATTGAGTGGCGGTGGGAGCTGGGCATCTCGGCCGCCCCCGCTGTCTTCTTCCTAGCCATGCTGTTCGTCATCCCGCGCTCGCCGCGCTGGCTCTCCACGCAGAATCGCATTCAGGATGCGCGCGAGGTGCTGGAGCTGATCGGCAGCCCCAACACCGAAGAGGAGTTGAAGGAGATTGTTGCCTCCATCCACCTGGACCGCGCCAATGAGCCGCTACTGCAACGCAAGTACGCCTTTCCGCTGATGCTGGCCATCATTACTGGCGCCTTCAACCAGCTCTCCGGCATCAACGCGATCCTGTATTACCTGAATGACATCTTCGCCAAGGCCGGCTTCGATCCGCGGCACTCCGACGCCCAGGCGGTCGCCGTCGGAGCGACCAATCTGGTCTTCACCCTGCTGGCCATGACCATTATTGACAAGCTGGGCCGCAAGGCACTGATGCTGATCGGCTGCGCCAGCCTTACCGCGTGCCTGGCCGCGGTCTCGGCCATCTTCTGGACCCATGTCCACCAGGAGTGGCTGGTTTGGCTGCTAATGGCCTACATCGCCTGCTTTGCCATCTCCCAGGGTGCCGTCACCTGGGTCTTCATTGGGGAGATCTTCCCCACCCGGGTGCGTTCCAAGGGCCAGAGCGTTGGCTCCTCCGCCCACTGGATCGTCAATGCCATCATTTCGGCAATCTTCCCCACTCTGGCCCGTTCTTCTGGTGCCTACCCCTTCATGTTCTTTGGCGCGATGATGGCGTTGCAATTTTTCCTGGTTTTTTTCCTTTATCCGGAAACCAAAGGCATCAGTTTGGAGCAAATGGAGCATCAATTGCACATAGAGTGAGGTCGTCCACGCAGGGTTTCTGTTGGAGAGAGATATCTCGCATCGGGAACCAGTCGGGCGCTAAGTTCTGAGATGAAGCAACTTGCACCGTTCCTTCATCATCTTTGTAAAGAGCCGAAGGTCTGCTACCGAACAATGATGGCCATCCTTATCGTGGACGACAATCCCATCCAGGCGGTGACCCGCCGCATGATTCTGGAGCGCTCCCATTTTCATGTCATCATCGCCGAGTCTGGCAAGGTGGCGCTGGAACGCATGAATGCCGGTGATGACTTCGGGATGGTGATTACTGACCATTTCATGCCGGAGATGAGCGGACCAGTGCTGGTTCGGCATCTGCGCCAACGCTCACCAGATCTGCCCATCCTGGTGTTGAGCGGCCTGGCTGAGGCCGAGGCCGAATATGAAGGCATGGACGTGGTCTTCCGTACCAAACCCATTCGTCCCGAAGAGTTGATCGATTTAACCCGAAGCCTGCTCTTCCCGCCCCTGCACCAGACCGCCTGACCATTCGCATTACCCGGCGCAACTCCACCTAACAGTCGATTGGCGTATCGCACTGCCCTTTGCGACAATCAGTCCAGCCTATGCCGGTATTCGGTAGCTTCTCCCTACTTCTTGCGCTTGCACTCAGTGCCTATACCCTGTTGGCAGGCGGCCTTGCGCTTCGTCAATTAGCGACCAACGCGCGCAGCCGCATGGCGCCCGAACGCCTGGCGGAAACCGCCCGTCGCAGTGGCATTGCCAGCTTCTTCGCCATCACCGGCGCTGCCTTCGCGCTGGTGTATGCCGCTTTCACCAACGACTTCTCTGTCTCCTACATCCTTCACCACTCCAATCGCGCCTTGCCGGGCGCCTATAAATTCGCTGCGCTCTGGTCCGGGCAGGAGGGTTCGCTGCTGCTCTGGGCCTGGCTGCTGGCCACTTACGGCTTTGTGCTGCGCCTGCGCCACAAGGTGGATGTCCGGCTAGTCGCCTATGCCTCCACCATCCTGGCCGGCATTCAAGTCTTCTTCCTCATCCTGCTGAACTTCGCGGCGCCGCCCTTCGCTCTGGTCGAGGGCGCGGTCCCGCAGGATGGCTTTGGCCTCAATCCGCTGCTGCAGTATCCGGAGATGGTCATCCATCCGCCCATGCTCTACCTCGGCTATGTGGGCTTTAGCGTCCCCTTCGCCTTCGCCCTGGGCGCGCTGATGATGCGTTACCCCGGCGAGAAGTGGATCCATATCACGCGCCGCTGGACCATGGTGACCTGGCTGTTCCTCACCTGCGGCATCTTCCTCGGCGCGCACTGGGCCTACTCCGTTCTGGGCTGGGGCGGCTATTGGGGGTGGGACCCGGTGGAGAATGCCTCGCTGATGCCGTGGCTCACCGGCACTGCCTTTCTGCATTCGGTCATGATGCAGGAGAAACGCGGCATGATGAAGAACTGGAATGTGTGGCTCATCTTCTCCACCTTCCTGCTGACGCTGCTGGGCACCGACCTTACCCGCTCCGGGCTGGTGCAATCCGTGCACGCCTTCGCGCAGAGCCCCATCGGCGCCTGGTTCCACGGCTTCATGTTCTTCGTGCTCGCCGTCTGCCTGTTCACCTTCATCCTGCAGCGCGATCATCTCAAGTCCGACCACAAGATCGAATCGCTCACCTCCCGCGAGTCGAGCTTCCTGTTCAACAATCTGGTCTTCCTCACTGCCTGCTTCACGGTGCTGTGGGGCACTCTGTTTCCCATCATCAGCGAGTATGTGCAGGGCAATCGCGTCACCGTCGGCGCGCCCTGGTATAACCGCATCGCGGTCCCCATCGGGCTCTTTCTGCTGCTGCTGATGGGGCTGGGGCCGCTGCTGGCCTGGCGCTCTTCCTCGCTGCGCTCCATCCGCCGCAACTTCGTGCTGCCCTCCATCGCCATCGCCTCTACGGCCATCGTTCTACTGGCCATCGGGCAGCGGCCATGGCGCGAGGAAGGCGTGATGTATGCCTTCGTTGCCTTCTGTGGCGCAGCCGGCGTCATCACCGCCATCGGCTCGGAGTTCCTGCGCGGCGCGAACGTGATGCGAACGCAGACGGGAAAGAATCTGGCCGCCTCCCTGCTGCTGCTGGTCCGCAAGAACACCCGCCGCTATGGCGGTTACATCATCCACTTCGGTGTGGTGATCATCTTCATCGGACTTGCCGGATCGGCCTTCAACCGCTCCACCGAGCAGGAGATGGACTTCCGCCAGTCGATGAAGGTGGGACCATACACTCTGGTCTGCCAGGACTACACTCAGGACTCGAACCCGAACTACGACAGCGAATACGCCCTGCTGGATGTCTACCGCGGGGGCAAGAAGATCACCCAGCTGGCGCCCGAGAAGCGCTTCTACACAGCCTCGCAACAAGTATCCACCATGGTGGCGAATCACTCTACCCTGGCCTGGGACCTCTACGTGATCTACGCGGGACAGAATCCCGACACCAACCGCCCGGTCATCAAGGTGTTCCTCAACCCGCTGGTTGCCTGGATATGGATTGGCGTGATCGTGATCGTTGCCGGCACTGGAGTGGCCCTGGCTCCGAACCTGGCCACTGCGCTTGTCCCGGCCAGCCAGCGCAAGCCGGCCCGGCCAGCCAGCAGTTCTCTGGTGAACCAGCCAGCAACCCTGCAAGGAGGCGACTGACCATGCGCCTTGCGCTTCGCGTCCGTTCCCTGCTTCCTTTGATCCTCGCCGCCGTCTTCGCCGTCATGGGCGCGCAAGCCGCCGACACAGCGAGCGACGCAGCCGCGAACAACGCTCGCTTCGACAAGCTGGGACACCACATGATGTGCGCCTGCGGCTGCAACCAGTTGCTGGGCGAGTGCAACCACATGGGCTGCCCGGACTCGCCCGGGATGCGTACCAAGCTCGCCGCCGCCATCACCCGCGGCGATGACGACAACACCATCTTCCATGCCTTCCAGGATGAATACGGCGCCACGGTCCTGGCCGCCCCGATGTTCACTGGCCTGAATCGCTTCTCCTGGTTCCTGCCGCCGCTGGTGCTCCTGATTGGCATCGCGGGCGTCTTCCTGCTGGTGCGGCGCTGGCGTCCTCAGGTAGCCGCTATGCCAGCCCGCTCCGCTGACCCACGCACCCGTGCGCTCGTGCAGCGCGTCCGCCGCGAGATTGAAGGCGACACGCTATGACCCTGCTGGCCTGCGCACTGCTGACGGTTGCCCTGCTCGCCTACGTCTTCTACCCGGAACGGGATGTTGCAGTGCAGCGGGTAAAGACCCGCCTCGACTTCCTGCTGGAGCAGAAGGTGGTCCTCTACGACAACCTGCGCGACCTGAACTTCGAGTACCGCGCCGGCAAGTATCCGATCGAGGACTACAACGCCCAGCGCGCCACACTGGAAGCCGAGGCCGCCACGGTGCTGGCAGAGATTGACCGCCTCGAGCGTTAGCAGCGTCACTGATTCTGCAGTAATCGATATGCCAGCCAGATTGTCATCCCGACCGGAGCGGCGCAGCCGCGCAGCGGAGGGATCTACTTTTCGCTTCGAGTTCGCGCCCGTGCGAAAAGCAGATCCCTCCATTCCGCTGCGCCCCGGTCGGGTGACGAAACGCCGAGCGCCACATCCTACTCAACGCGTTAGGTGAGATCATTCGATCAAAGTGAGTGACATTTCGCTCCTCGATACAACTTCAGCGCCACGCGCCCTCCAGCAACAGTCACTTCAGCGGCAACGCTCCAGCGCCGAAAAATGACTTGCTTGGCAGTATCCTTATCCGCAGACCAGCTTTGATACCTTCTAAGACAACATGAGACGAGTTCCCCCCACCTTCGCTCTGCTTTCCTTCGCACTCCTGGCGGCGCCCGCCGTCTTCGCCGCCACTGTGACCGGGACGGTGCATGACGGCACGACGAACAAGCCTTCGGCGGGCGACGATGTGATTCTCATCTCGTTGCAGCAGCGCATGCAGGAGACGGCGCGCACCAAGACCGACGCCAAGGGCGCGTACTCGCTGGAGGTGCCGGACCCGGGCTTCCACCTCATCCGCGTCGACCACCAGAAGGCTTCGTACTTCCAACCCGCGCCGCCCAACACGGCCAAGGTGGACGTTCAGGTGTATGACGTAGCCGCCACCGTTCCCGGCATCACCACTGAGGCCAGTGTGGTGCGCATGGAGACCGATCCGCAGGGGCTGCGCGTCACCCAAAGCTACTTCGTCAAGAACGACTCGACGCCGCCGCGCACCCAATTCTCGAATCACTCTTATGAAATCTACCTGCCGCCGGACGCCAAGATTGAAGGCGCCGCGGCCATGGGTCCGGGCGGCATGCCGGTGGCCTCGTCGCCTGCTCCTGAAGGCGAGAAGGGTCACTACGCCTACCTGTTTCCGCTGCGGCCGGGCGAGACCCAGTTTCAGGTGACCTACAGCCTGCCCTACGCCGGCACTCTGAAGTTCGCCCCCCGGCTTGCCATGGCTGCGGAAAACGTGGTCGTCATCCTGCCCAAGAGCATGACCTTCAAGCCGGACCCGGCGACGCCCTATCAACCCATCAACGATGACGTCAACGCACAGACCTTCGTTGCCAAGGCCGTGAAGCCGACCCAGGCGCTGGGTTTTGAGATCTCCGGTTCGGGCACGCTGCCGCACGATGTGCAGACACCGCAGCCAGCCGCGGGCCAGACCGCCGCCGGAGCCGCGGTAACGCCGGCGCAGGATACGCGGCCGGGTGGCGGGCTGGGCAATCCCATCGACACTCCAGACCCGCTCAGCAAATACAAGTGGTGGATCCTGGGCGCGGTCGGCCTGGTGCTGGCCATTGCCGCCGCCTTGTTCCTCCGTCGTCCGGCAACGCCCTCAGAAAATCTATCCACCAGTCTGAATCCCCTGCCCCGCCCGGACTTGCCACGTCCAGACGAGCGAGCGCGCTTTGACCAGCAGGATCCCATGACGGATCGGGAGCGTCTGGCAGAAGAGGTACGCCGGGCCGCAGCCGAGCAGGCCGCAAATCAGAATCGGTTCGCGCCCCAGGATCAAGATGCCGACGCGGAGATCCCTGCCGACGCCGGCCGCTATGCCGCAGAACAACGCTTGCGGGAGCGATTTGCCGAGCAGGAGCGTTTCACCCCAACCCCGGGAAATCTGCCGGCAGTGGCGGCTGCTACACCGGCAACCGCTGCCTCGCGGTCTGCGCAGGCCTCGCTTCGGGACCCATCCCATCGCGAAGCCCTGCTCAGCACGCTCAAGGAAGAGCTGTTCGCCCTGGAGACGGATCGGGTTCAGGGAAACGTCGGGGAAGTGGAATATGCCAGCTACAAACAAGCTCTGGAGACCGTGATCCGCCGGGCCGTCAGCCGCTGACTCGCGGCAGGGACGATGCGGAGCATTTAAAATGTCTGAAGCAGGGTCTCTCTGCGTCAGGCGGACAGGAATTTGTCGTTCAGTTTGAAAAAGTCGTTCTTCAGCGCATTGTTGGCTCTATCGTTCTTCTCGGCAGCAAGCGCGGTCTTGTTTGCGGCGCACAAGCCTGCCGTTCCGGCCAAATACGCCCCCTGGTTGAACGAGCAAGTTCCCTACATCATCACGGAGGCGGAACGCTCGGTATTCCTGGAACTGAAGACCGATCCAGAGCGTGACGACTTCATCCGCGAATTCTGGGACCTGCGCAATCCCGACCCTAACGCTCCAACCAATGCCTATCGCGATGAACACTATCGCCGGCTGGCCTATGCCAGCGATCACTTTGGTAGCCCAGGGCGGCATGATGGATGGCGCACCGATCGCGGCATGGTGTACATCACCCTGGGCCCTCCGGCGCAGCTGACGCCCTATCGTCAGAGCCTCTATCTGACTCCGCTGGAAATCTGGTTCTACCAGAGCCCGAGCGAGAACCACGCGTTGCCGCCCTACTTCTCTGTGGTCTTCTACCAGCGCACGCTGAATGAAGACTACAAGCTCTACTCCCCGTTCCTGGACCGGCCGGAGCGTCTGGTGCAAAGCTCGAATGCGGTGAACGATGAGGCGGCCGCGCTGAAGATCATCCGCCAGGACCTGGGAGAAGAGGTAGCCCGGCTGTCGCTCAGCCTGCTGCCGAATGAGCCAGTGGACACACAGAATCAGACTCCCAGTCTGGAGTCGGATGCGATCCTGAATCGGATTCGTAACTATCGCAATCTGCCGGAGAACCGTGAGCTGCTGGACGAGCGCCGAGCGCTGCACGAGAGCGTGACGCATCGGGTGATCCTGGGTAGCCAGTTCAGTGATCTCACCGCAATGGCCACCCGCGATGGTGAAAGCCTGGCCAGCATCTCCTATCTGTTGCAGTTGTTTCATCCGCAGGACTTCAGTATCGGGAAGCTGCCGGATGGGCGTTACTACTACTCCATCGGTGTCGAAGCATCGCTCGAGACGCAGGCCGGACAGCAGATCTACCGCGATTTACAGGACCTGACCAGCTATTTGAATGAAGCCGAAGTCAGTGATCGCAAGCAGAAGCGCTTCGCAGTCCAGGGCCGATTGGCGGCCGCCCCCGGCAGCTATCGACTGCGGCTTATCGTCACCAACAAAATCACCGGCCAGGCCTTCACCCAGACAAAAAGCTTAATTATTCCATCCTTCGACGCCGCTCTCAGCCTCAGCCAGCCCATCCTGCTGTCCTTGCACCGGCCCGACACCGATGCGACCAACACCACGCCCTTCACTTTTTCCGGCATTCATCTGGAACCGCTCGGCGCTGACAACGTCCATGTCCTTCCGGGGCAGCCGATTCGGCTTGCATTTCAAGTCTGGGATCATACGTCGCCGCAGACCGGTCAAATCGAGGCCATCTACACCGTGGGCCAACTCGGGCGGCCAGACAAAAAGGAGGTCGAGCAGACCTTGGATCGCAGCGGGATGGACCGGTCGGGCAGCCTGCTCGTCGGCAAAGATCTGCCTACCACCGAACTGGGGCCGGGCCCCTACCGGCTAGTGGTACGGCTGGAAGATCCGGTAACCCACGTAAGTACCTCGCAGGTAATCCAGGTCAGACTGGAACCCGGCGTGGAACCGCCGCTCTGGATCCTCACCAGCCCCTCGTTCCACGCTGTGAATGATCCTGGGGATGCGTACCGGCGCGGCCAGTGTTCCCTGAGCCAACACAGCCTTCCCCTGGCCGTGTACTACCTCAGGCAGGCGCTGGCGGCAGGTTACTCCGCGCACGATGGTTATAGTGCCCTGGCCGCCGCCTACCGCGAAGCAGGAAATCTGGCCGCCGCCACCGATGCCGAAACGCGGGCGAGTGGCCGTCCGCCCGCCCGCTCCAACTGATTCCGGCTGAATCTGATGGCAAGCAGGCCGCCCATGCATATACTCTTAGGCAAGCGCAGGTTGTTATGTTCAGCTCCGAAACACATTCGCATGGTTCTGGAGCGGCTGCGCAAATGTAATTTCGTTTTCCCTTGAAGTGAAACTTGGAGGTAGTGCATGCATTCGATATGGAGAAAGAGTCTGCTGTTGTCCGCAATGGCTTTTATGGCCGCGGCCAATGTGCCGAATACTCTTTACGCGCAACAATTGTCCTCAACCAGAGGTGGCCTGGGCGGTGTGGTCACCGATAAGACCGGTGCCATCGTTCCGGACGCAAAGGTGACGATCACTGGCGCCTCGGACAAACGCGAGACCACAACCGATTCGGCCGGCCACTTCACTGCCATTGATCTGACGCCAGGCCTCTTCACCCTCAAGGTGGAGAAGGCGGGCTTCCAGTCGCAGACCGCGAAAAATCTGGAAGTGGTCATCAACAAGGTCAACACCGTCGACCTGGCGTTGAACACCGGAAACGTTGCCGAAACCGTAGAGGTCAACGCGACTACCCTGGGTATCGATACAAGCTCGACTGCGGTCAGCGACAACTTGACCGAGACCTTCTACCAGCAGGTGCCGATCGCCCGCGGCGTGGGTGCTCTATTTTATGTTGCCCCAGGCGTGGTCGATGGCGGTGGTACCGGAGTGTCGAATCCATCCGTCGGCGGCGCCACGGGTCTGGAGAATCTCTACCTGGTAGACGGCGTCGTTCTGAATGATTCCGGTTACGGTGGACTCGGCGTATTCAGCCCGACCTATGGATCGCTCGGCACCGGCATCAATCTCTCCTTCATTCAGGAAGTTCAGGTTAAGACTGCGGCTTACGAGCCTCGTTATGGCGGCGTCAACGGCGGCATCCTGCAGATCGTCACCAAGTCGGGTGGCACAAAGTTCCACGGAGCACTCGCGGCCTACGCAGCGCCTGAGGCAACTGAGGCGACGCCTTACTACGCTGACAACTTCCGTCGCAACCTTCCTCTGTTGCCTGACGGAACCTCACAGGATGACTCGTTCCAGCGCGGCAGGATCTTCTCCCAGCCGGCTTACGATGCCAGCGCAGAAATCGGCGGGTTCATCCCCATCAAGGGTCAGCATGACCGCTTGTTCTTCTTTGGCTCCTTCAATCCATCGCTCACTCAGTACAGTATCCTGGCGCCCAATACTCCAAAGGCGGCCTCCCTGTTTCAACATGGTCCCTTCACCAGCTCGGCGACCACCCGTAGCTGGGCCAGCAAATTGAGCCTGAAGATTACCGACAGCACATCGCTCGATGCCTCCGCCTTCGGTGATCCAGCCCATAACAATTACACCGACAACGGTATCTACGTCTCCGCCTACCCCAACGAGAACATCAGCAATACGACCGGCTTCAGCACCTGGCAGTATGGCAGCCGAGCAGTGGTGGCCCACCTTTCCTCCTCTCTCAATCCCACCACGCAGCTGAACATCGCAGCCACCTACAAGAACAGTGACTTCACCGAAGCCGGTTTCCGGAATATATATTCCATCACCGACCGGACCCTGGGCTCCACGAACGTGCAGGGCCTGGGTTTCTTTCAGGACCCGGTCAACAAGTCGTATGGCACAACCATTGACATTCAGAAGGTCGTCAACCTGTTCGGCGCGCACACCTTTTCAGGTGGCTTCGGCTTTAACCGGGCTACTTATGAGGTCAACAAGGATGACAGCGGTCCGCGCTTTCCCTTCCCGGCAACGAATGCAAATGGAGATCCCGTTCCTGATGGCGGAGGAAACCTGATTGGAACACCCACCAGCGCGGGGTTTTCGTTGAGACTAGCAAGCTCGGCCTGCCCCACGACGCTCTGCCCCTTTTACAACGCTGCAGCCGGCAGGGTGCAGGTCTACCTCCTCCAGTCACGCGGTGAGTTCAACTCGCCCATCTCCACCTCGAGCGAGGGCTACCTAACGTCCTACGTCAACGATTCCTACGCCATCGGTCACCGCATCACGCTGAACGCTGGTATTCGCTGGGAAGAAGAGCAGCTCAATGGACCCGGCCAGCAGTACGTGTTCAACGACAACTGGTCCCCGCGTTTGGGTATCAACATCGATCCGTTCGGCGATCGCAAGACCAAGGTCTACTTCAATTGGGGCCGCTATACCCAGGGTCTTCCGACAGACGCAGCCATTCGCTCTCTAAACAATGAATTGACTGTTTTCCGCGCCACCTGGGCTCCGCCATCGGACGGCACGAACCTGATCACCAACCCCGATGGCACCATCACACCTACCCTCGATTCGGCTCACCTTCTAAGTGGCATACCGGCCTATGGCAGAGCTGGCCGCACTGTGAACGCTAGCTCCGGAACCCAGGAGTTTATTTCGCCCGGAACCAAGCTCAATTATGAAGAGGAATACCTGCTCGGCTTCCAGCGAGAGGTTGCTCGCGGCATGGTTCTGGATGTGCGCTACTCCGACCGTCGTCTGAAGCGCATTGTGGAGGATCAGCAAGGCGTCTCTCCCGAGGGCTCGAATGCGAACGTCGCCAATGGCAATTACGTTATTGGCAATCCCAGCCCGACGAGCGATCTCTTCACCAACGAGGTGGAAGAGGCTTACACGCCCGTCATTACGATGGATGCCAACGGCAATCAAGTGGTCACCGGCCAGCCCGCTGACTGCAACCTTGACTACGGCCCACAGTTCGATAGCCTGTCAAACCTGGTGGGAGCTGCCTGCGGACAGAACCCCGACACGGCAGGAGCGGATGTGCCGGATGGAAAGCCGGACGGATTCGCCAAGCCGATTCGTCGCTATCAGTCACTCGAAGTGGAGCTCAACAAAAACTTCAGCCGCGGATTTCTGATCCGTGCTAACTACCGCTTCGCTAAGTTGTATGGCAACTACGAGGGATTGTTCCGCAACGACAATGGACAGTCGGATCCAGGCATCAGTTCTCTGTTCGATTTCACAACTGGTGTCATTGGCCTGTTGGGAGATCAATTCCGCCCCGGCTTCCTCAACACCGACCGTCGTAACGTTGGAAACCTGTATGGCTCCTACACCGTACCCGGCGGGCGCTTTACTAAGCTGACGGGCGGCTTGGGTCTCCGGGCCACCACTGGCACACCCATCTCACGGCTGGCCTCCCACCCGGTCTATACCAACGTGGGTGAGATACCGTTCGGCGGCCGCGGCCGCTTCGGTACAACACCGACTGCTCTTCAGTTGGATCTGCATGCCGATTACCCCCTGTCGTTGCGCGAGCGGGGATCGCTGAAGCTGATCTTTGACGGCTTCAACGTTACCGACTCAAGGTACGTCCGCACCATCAACCAAAACATTGATACTGGTTTTCAGGCCGGTCCCGATCCAACATTCCGCAGCCCAACCACCTTCCAGCGTGCGTTCTACGCGCGTTTTGGAGTGCGGTACGAGTTTTAACTTTCTATCAAACGCTGTTCATACCGGGCGGGAGGAGCAATTGCTCCTCCCGCCCTTTTTTAATCCTCTGCACCCGTCCGGCGTCTAACAAGTAGAAGCGAACTCTATGAATACCTTCAAGACTGCACTTCTGCTGACGGCTCTCACCCTCTTCCTTGTCTTCATCGGCCAGCACTATGGCGGACGCAACGGCATGCTGCTGGCGCTGGGTATCGCGGTCGCCATGAATTTCTTCAGCTACTTCTACTCCGACAAGCTGGCACTCTCCATGTACCGCGCGCAGCCAGCCACCCGCGAGCAGCTGCCGCGCGTTTACACCGTGGTGGAGCAGATGACGCAGCGGGTCGGACTGCCCATGCCACGCATCTACGTCATTCCTTCCGACTCGCCCAACGCCTTCGCCACTGGCCGCAACCCGGCACACGCCTCGGTCGCCGTGACCCAGGGCGTCCTGAACCTGTTGACGGACGAAGAGCTGGCCGGCGTGCTGGCGCATGAACTGGGCCATGTACGCAACCGCGACATCCTGACCAGCTCGATTGCTGCCACCCTGGCCGGCGCGATCACGATCCTGGCGCATACCGGCCGCTTCGCGATGATGTTCGGCGGCTATGGCGGGCGGGGACGCGACCGCGACGGCGGAGGCATCGGAGCGCTCTTTATGTTGATCCTCGCGCCCATCGCGGCCACGCTGATTCAGCTTGCCGTCTCGCGCTCCCGCGAGTACGAAGCAGACGCCACGGGCGCACACATTACCGGCAACCCATATGCGCTGGCCAGCGCGCTCGAAAAGCTGGACGTCTACTCGCGACGCTTGCCACTGGCGGCTTCACCTTCCACGGCGCATCTGTTCATCGTGGCGCCCTTGATCTCGGGCTCCAGCTTCGGCAGCCTCTTCGCCACGCATCCTCCCATCGCCAAGCGCATCGAGCGGCTGACGGGACGGCCAATGCAGTTGCGTCCGTAGTTTCCCGCGGAGCCTGCTGAGGAGAATGCAGCCCCTTCGCTTCGCTCAGTGACCGCGTTTGCTGCAGAAGCCTCCGCCTCAGGCCCCTGGGAGGGAATGCCAGGTACAACGCGATTGCGCTTCCCTGCGGCGCCGGGATACGGCATGCTGGAGTAAGCCATGATACGCGGTACGCTCACCACACTCTCTCTCCTGATGCTCGGCCTGTGGCTGGGGGCGGAGCTCATGTTTATCCAGGTCGCGGCCGTCGCCTTTCACTCGCTGCCGCCAATGTTTGCGAATCCCGCAGACGGCATCCACGGCGCGGGGCTGGTAGTCGCTGGAACGCTCACCCATTTGCATTACATGGGCATAGCGCTGGGGCTGCTCTTCCTGGTCTTCACGTTTCTGCTGCGGGGAATCACGCGCTGGCACTCCATCGCGCCGCAAGCAATTCTGGTGCTGGTGATGCTGGTACTCACGGCGTACTCGCAGTTCAGCATCATCCCGCGCATGGATACGGCGCAAGCCTCGGCCGGTGGGAGTGTGGCTGCCCTGCCGGAGGAGAGCCCGGCACGCGCCACCTTCGACGCATTGCATCGCCAGTCCGTTCATATTGAAGGCATCGTGCTGATCGCCGGCTTTATCGGCTTCCTGCTGGCTGGCCGCCCGCATACCATTCGCAGCTGAAGCTTTTGCGCACATGCAGAAAGGGCAGCCATTGCACGTCTTCTAATCAACAAAGGTCTACGTGCTTCAGCTGCCCTGTCTTGCGGAATGGTCTGGCTGAAGAACTACTTCTTGCTGTCGCGCAGCGCCTTCACCTTGTCATGCGCCATGTCGATATGCTCCTGCTGGCTGATCAGGACCTGGCGCAGCGGCGCGGGCAACTCTACCTTGAGCGCGTCGGCATAGGCCTTCTTCGCCACATCCTCTCCTTGCTCGGCGGTGTCGAGCAGCGCGTGGTCGCCGCCACCCAGCTTCGACTTCAACTCTGCCCAGACGCGATGCGCCTTGGAACTGGTCGAGGTGCCAACCTTCACATCCTTGACACCCATGCGGTGCAGTTCATTCTCCAGCTCCGCTGCATACTGTGCCCGAACCTGCGTCTCTTCGAGGAAGAATCGTTTCGCATCGCTGTCCTGGAGCCGATGCCCCAGCTCCGTGAAGCCCTGATGCCCATCGTGCAGTGTCTCGATCAGTTCCTTGAGTGTTGACTCGACTTTGTCGATTGTTATGTGTTCTGCCATGATTTTCGTTTCCTCTTTGCAATTGGATGTGTGTGGATGTCCGGGGTTTGCATGGAACCGCAGCCGACTGAAGCCGGCAGGAATATGCGACCCTTGTATAGTGAAGCTTTGCCGGCTGCTGCCGCGGGACAACGATGAAGGTCATAGTATTTGGTGCCAGCGGTGGGATAGGCAGGCTTCTGGTTGCAGGCGCACTGCAACGGAGCCACACCGTCACTGCGTTCGTCCGCAATCATGAATCGTTTGAAGCAAGAGACGGGCTGCGCTTGCTGGCGGGCGACCTATTCGATCCACAGACGGTTGCTGATGCCGTAGATGGACATGCAGCAGTCTTCTGCGCATTGGGAGCCCGTACCCGGAAGTTGGAGCCGGTGCTAAGCCGTGCCGTGCCGCTCATTCTGAACGCGATGCACTTCCATCGGGTGAACCGGCTGATCACAGTGGGAGCCGCTGGGGCACTTTACCCGGCGGGGAAGTATCAGCCGCGACTCTCAAACCTGGTATTCGGGGCGGTCAAGCTGATCATGTTGCGGCATCCCATGGCAGATCAGCGCGCCCAGGAGCGCCTGCTGGCGTCAAGCGATGTGGACTACACCATCGTGCGGCCACCCCGGCTCACCGATGGGCCCGCCACGGGGACGTATCGCGTGCTGCCGGATGGACTGCCCTCCAGCAGCCGCCGCATCTCCCGGGCCGATGTGGCCGATTTCATGCTGCAGCAGCTCACCGACCCGCGCTTCCATCGGCGCGGCGCCTACCTGGCGGAATAGAGCGGGATAAGCACGGAGCATCCGGCGCAACGAAAAACAGGCATGCGCTCACACACATGCCCCTCTACAAACGGCCCGGTTGGCACTACCCCGACAGGAATTGCTGCCTACAGACTAGGGCGTGTTAACACTACGTCCATCTAACTGCGGTAGAGTTGCAGGCAGATGGAGATCACCGAAGAGCAGTACTCGCGGATCAAGGGTAGCTTGCCAGTGCAGCGTGGCAACGTAAGTCTGTCGAACCTGCAGTTGC
>JBBRLT010000049.1:0-26034 GCA_038231235.1 Terriglobales bacterium | reverse complement strand
GGCAGCACTCCCGTTGCCATGGGATCGAGCGTACCCAGGTGGCCGATGGAGCGCTCATTCAGAATGCGTCGCGTGCGTGCCACGACATCATGCGACGTCATGCCGTACGGCTTATCGAGAATCAGCAGGCCGTTCACTCTTTGACTATAGCGAGCACGCCCATCTCAGAACGCAGTCCGGGAGTGGTCGCGCACCAACGAAAGGAACTCCGCCCGCGTCTTGTCTTCCAGGAAGACGCCAGCCATGGCTGAGGTCACGGTCGAGGAGTTCTGCTTCTCCACTCCACGCATCATCATGCACAGGTGACGTGCTTCAATGACGACGCCCACGCCCTGCGGCTCAATCGCGTCATGCAGCGCATTGGCAATCTCCCGCGTCATGCGCTCCTGCACCTGCAGCCGGCGCGCAAATACGTCAACCAGGCGCGGCAGCTTGCTCAACCCAACTACCTTGCCATTGGGAATGTACGCGATATGCACTTTGCCGAAAAACGGCAGCATGTGGTGCTCACATAGCGAATACATCTCAATGTCCTTCACGATCACCATCTCGTCATAATCGACATCGAACAGCGCTGCGCGAAGAATCTCCATCGGATCCTGCCGATAGCCCTGGGTCAGGAAGGTCATCGCTTTGGCCGCCCGCTCCGGCGTCCTCAGCAGACCGTCCCGGGTGGGATCTTCATCTAACCGCCCGATCAGTTCTGCATACAATTGCTCCGTCGAATAACTCTCGAGCGCTGCCGGGTGCGTACGTTCGCTCACAGATACCTCGTGCACCTTTGCCAGTGAAGCGCCCATGTGAACAGCCGTAGTCCGGATCGCTGTCTCGCTCAGTGTCTCTTTAGGCTTCGCCATGCTCGCTCTCTCCCGCATACTCAAAAAAATTGTTCTCCGTCTCCTCTATGCGCACCCGATCTAAGCTCCGGGCGGGAAGGGTGTGGGAGAGCAGTGTATAGATGGTCCGGCACAGATTCTCTGTCGTCGGCACCTCCCGCGCAAACAGCGGATCGACATTCAAATTGGCGAGATGAAAGCGCTCCACCACGGATCCCTGAACCATCGCATCCAGGTCGGCCATATTCATCACCATCCCGGTTGCGTCGTCGATGGCACCGCGCACCGTCACCTCGACCCGATAGTTATGTCCATGCCCATGCGGATTGTTGCACTTGCCATACACCCTCCGGTTCGCATCTTCTGAAAGCGATGCACAGTCCAGCCGGTGCGATGCACTGAAGCGGTACGCGCGCGTCAAACTGACATGCATCACGCAGCACTTCCCGTGTCGCGATCGGCACTCCCATAGAAGTCGGCAAACAGATCTGGAGTCTCGTAGATTCGGATGCGATGCAGACGCGCGCCACGGATACGGCCATCCAGCCGTTGCCATGCACTCACGGCGATGTTCTCTACCGTCGGCACACGGTTACGAAACTCGGGAATCTCCAGGTTCAGGTGGCGATGATCGTACACATCCACCACTTCGCGATGCATTACGTCCTTCAATTCCTTCAGGTCCACAACGAAGCCGGTCTGCGCATCCACCTCGCCCGCCACCGTCACCTCAATGGTGTAGTTGTGGCCGTGTCCATTGCGATTGGCGCACTTGCCGAAGACGCGCTGATTCTCCGCGTCGCTCCAGGCGTCGTTCCAGTAGTAGTGTGCTGCAGAAAAGTCGGCCCTGCGTGTCAATAAAATCATTGTTTTCTTAGTCCTAGTAGTGGATGCGCGGCTGGCGGATTCGCTTCACGCGTGTTCTGCTGCGCGCATATCCGTGTCGGTATGATGAAGCAGGATGCGTGTCTCCTTCATCTTGACTGCTCTGCTAGCGCTGGTGACAGGCTGCGACCGCAGCAGCCATCCGCGCCAGACCGGCCGGCCCGCCCCGGACTTCACGGTATCGGACAGCACCCGCACCCTCCGTCTGGCAGACTACCGGGGCAAAGTCGTGGTGCTCAACTTCTGGGCTACCTGGTGCGCTCCTTGTATTGAAGAGCTGCCCTCCCTGACCGCCATGCAACAACGATTGCCCCAGGTGCAGGTGCTGGCCGTCAGCACGGATGAGGATACCGCCGCCTACCGCAGCTTTTTGGCGGAGAACAAGATCGGCCTGCTAACCGTTGAGGACACCGCCCGCCATTCCAGTGAACTCTACGGCACCTTCCGCTATCCGGAGACCTACATCATCGACCAGCACGGCGTCATCCGGCGCAAATTCATTGGCGCCCAGGACTGGACCAACCCGGAGATTCTGGAATACTTGCGCCGCCTCTAAGTCGCTGAATCAACGACTGGGCACAAAACTGTGCACTTGCTTTATCATGCCGCTATGACAAACGTCGACGTGCTCTTCCGCTACGAGCAGCAGCCGTCAGAAGCCGCGATGTTTGCCCTGGGCAATCTCAAAGAGGTGTACGGGATTCGCCGCATTGAGATCAACCAGCCGGACAAGACCATCCGGGTCGAATACGATGCTACGCGCCTAACCCGCGCCGTCGTGGTGAACCTGCTGCGCCGCGGCGGAATCAGTGTCGCAGAACAGGTACCGCTGGTCGCACCCCAGAATCCCGTGGAGCACCCGGACGCCTCCCAGCCGCCCGCCGCAGCCAAGTAACTCCGGCGTCGCCCGATTCCAGAGCGAACTCGTAACCCCTGCTCAAGCCCCGCGTCCAATAACTGTGAATCCCATTGTCCAAAACGAGGCGCAGAAGAGCATGTTCGCTACCGATGCGACCCGCGATCCAGCCGCGCAGAAGAGCACGCGCCGCCTGTTCATCGCCACCGGCATCGCCGCGCTTGGCGGGGTTGCGCTACTCAGCGTGCGTCAGTTGGGACAGTCATCAGCGGCCGACGATGCGGTACCAGCGGGGCAATCCAAGCCAGTCGAGATCGTCGTATTCGACTCCGACGGCCAGCGGGTGCGCGAGGCCACCGTGCCGAAAGTAGTCAAGAGCGCGCGGCAGTGGAAGCAGCAACTCTCCGCCAACAGCTACCAGGTCACTCGCAATGCAGACACAGAGTTCGCCTACAGTGGCAGTCTATGGAACCAGCATGGCAAGGGGCTCTACCGCTGCATCTGCTGCGACAACGCAGTCTTCAGCTCGGAGACGAAGTTTGAGTCCGGTACCGGCTGGCCCAGCTTCTGGCAACCCATCGCGAAGGAAAACGTCGCTGAGGTGCGCGACAGCAGCTGGGGCATGGAGCGCACTGCCGTCGCCTGCCGCCTGTGCGACGCACACCTGGGCCACGTCTTCAACGACGGCCCCAACCCCACCGGCCTGCGCTACTGCATGAACTCAGCGTCGCTACGCTTCGCACTCACCAAAATAGCCTAGAACGCTCTCGCACCGCGCCAGGAATTCCGTCATCCTGAGCGAAGCGAAGGACCTGCATTTCGGCACCGAGCTATACCGGGCGACGACAATTTTGCGTTTCCACTGATGCGCCTCCTCACCGAATTGTCGCGTCTGGATCACCCGACCCAGCAAAATCCCCATCCCATCGTCTACATGCCAACGAACCAGACGTATTTGAAGGTTAGCCCGCAAAGGGTTATTGACTCACTCTCTTGCCGAAAATTCGGATCGGGCAACACTGGAAAGTGCCTGCTTGCCATCGCCTGTTCCCTGCTGCTGATGGGCTCGCTCTCCTGCGGAGTCAATCTCGGCTCAGCGGAGCCTGCAGACCTTTGCAAATGCCTGCCCTTGGGGCCCGATGCAGCCGATTACCGGCACGCCGCCAAGCATGCTCCTATCCCGAACATCACCCCGATCGAAGTGGATGTGAATGCGGTTCTGGGGTGGAAACAGGATGCCTTCATGGCTCCGGATGCTCCGCGCAGTGGCCGCGAGCTACAGGTCTTTCAAATCGCGCGCGCCTACCTGCAGAACGCCAGCGTGAACAGCGGCGACTGTGATGTTCACCTCGAGATATCCGAAACCAGTGACAAGAACGCTCCTCGCGTCGTCGTGGAGACGCCCGTAGATTCCGAGTACTGCAGCGCGCGTCTAGGCTTGCAGTCCATGCTCCGCCAGCACGGATTCACACTCGACACCACGCATGGCGGAGAACTACCGCGGGCGCTCCCCGTCCAAGTCGTTGGTTTGGCATTCGAGGACTCCGAGCACAACCGAGGATCGGCTCAGATAGCCACCGTCTGGGAGATTCACCCGGCTATCATCACCGCTCTATAGTTGGCGTCGAACCAGTAGAAGCTCTCCATCCGCCTGTTCGACACGGCGCTGCCTGAGGAGAAATGAGAGGGAGAGACCTGCCGCAGGATGGAAATGGTGTGCTCAGAAGGATTCGAACCTCCGGCCTATAATCCGTAGTCGGCAGGTTGCGCTATACCCTGTCTAACTACTGCGTTCCACGGTGTGCTATCCGCTCAGCATCCACAGCCTAGTACTGATTTGCTCTATTCTCTCGGATGTCCCCGCGTACTATAGGGCCACCCCACGTAATCCCCACACTTTGCTCTTCGCCTTCCGCCCCCACCAGATGACAAGGAGGCTGCGGGCGGTGAATGCCCGACCCCAAGCAGCCCATGACTTTCCCAGTGACTTAACAAGCCGTCGGGTGAGGCCAAGCGTCACGTGACGGCTGCAACTTACAGGGAATGGGAATGGACTTCGCTTCCGCGCAGACTACGCTTGCAGCTATCAAGTAAGAGGCCAAGCGCCGATTGGGCTGGAATGGAGTGCCAATTGAAACCACAAGATCATCGCGAGACATGCATCATTACTCACGAAACGCCTTACGAGGTCGCCCCGGGAGCGGTTCAGGGAACGCACGCAAGTAGCGGGATCCTATATCACGGGCGCGTGGTGTGGACCCAGAAGAGGCCCGGTGCGTATGCGGCCGGGGAGAAGGTTTCCGCTTATGCCGAAGGTATAGGAATCGTCACACTTGATCGGCAAAGCATATCTCCAGCCAGGTAGCCTGCTCGTTCAGGAACCCATCGGCTCGATGCAATTCACTAGATAACGTACCCCACAAGCAAAGGCGACAGAAGAGGCCGAAACGTAGCCCGGTCCCCGCGTAATCCCCCACAACCCCCCGCAGCGGAGCCCTACAAAGGCTGGGATGTTTGCCATCCAAACCTTTATTGTAAATGGTGCGCCCAGAAGGATTCGAACCTCCGGCCTATTGATTCGTAGTCAATCGCTCTATCCAACTGAGCTATGGGCGCACTGGCGTAACGGTGGGACTCCCTGAGAATACCAAGAGGACTCGCGTGAAATCAAATGAGCAGCAGCACGACTGGCTGCTGCTCATGCGTGCAGCAAAGTTTTAGTAGATGTGGAAGTTGACTTCGATGGTGATCTCGACCGGGACCGGCTTGCCGCCCAGCATGGACGGCCGGAACTTGTACTGTTGCACCGCTTCGATGGCCTTCTCATCCAGCCCCATGCCCAGCTTGCGCACCACGTGGATGCGCTGCGGATTGCCATGCGCATCGACGATCAGCGACACCACCGAGACACCCTGATACTTTGCGCGCCGGGCTTCGTCGGAGAACTCCGCGTCAACCGAGGAGACCAGCACCGGTGGAGAGACGCCGCCGCCCACGTGATAGAGGCCGCCACCCGTGCCGCCGCCCTGGCCCGGTCCATAGCCGTTCCCCGCACCAGAGCCGATGCCGCCACCCGAGCCAGTGCCCAGGCCTGCGCCGGAGCCAGTGCCATTCGAGGCTGGTCCAACCACAGAGGTCCGTGGGTCGCCCAGGTTCGGCAGGTTGTTATTCGCCATCTGGATGTTCTTCGGCAAATTGATGGTTGGTTCGACCGCCAGCTTGGGGTGATCGTTCTTGGTGATCAGGGGTGGCGTGATGGGGTCCGGAGAGATCTTGGGCAACTTGCCCTTCGGAGCCTGCACCAGTTCATGGGCTCCACCGCCACCACCACCGCCAGAGACCGCTGGCTGCGGCGCGATCGGCCGGAAGGCAGAGATGTCCACCGAGGCCACCAGCGGCGCGTCAGGCTTGGGCTTGGGGTGCAGCTGCGACTGAATGATGAACCAGGCGATCAGCCCGATAATCAGCACGTGCAGCGCCGCTGAGATCGCTGACGACGCAGGGCTCCGCTTGACGCGAAAGGGATCGACCACCGCAATCGGCGTGGAAGTAAGTACCAGCGGCGGCAGCTCTTCCTTGCGGAACAGGCCTCGAAAATTCTCAAAGATGCTTTGCCAAACCGGCTGATCTACCACCTCACTCAGCAGGTGTGGCTCACGCACAGCTATCCTCGGCTCTGGCGCAATCTCGGGCGGGGGCAGTACCTGGTTTGCCATAAGCACTTCTTTGACCTGACCTGCGACAGCCCGTGGGCCACCGCCGTTACTTTCTATGATTATCTATGAACGCGCGGCCCCTGTCGCCGGTTTGCTGGAATCTGAATGGGTCAAAGGGAAACGTTGGAGTAAACCTGGGTCACGTCGGCTCGCAGGATTTCACCTGTTGCATAGACGATTTCGCATCCCGATTGGTCACACGGAATTCAGCGGGCTGCGCACCAGCGGCTACAATAAAGGCAATCCTGACCATGACTTTGCCTGCTGATGACCCCAATGCCTCCGTTTCCGTTGCCGATTCTGCGCAAACTCGGCCTGAACTGAAGAAATCTCTGCTGCTGCCCCGCACCGAGTTCCCGATGAAGGCGAACCTGCCGGATAACGAGCCCAAACGGCTGCAGAAGTGGGCTAGCGCCGGCTTGTATGAGCAGATTCGCGCTGCGCGCAAGGGCGCGCCTCAATACATCCTGCACGATGGGCCACCGTACGCCAACGGGCCCATCCATCTGGGCCACGCGCTCAACAAGTGTCTGAAGGACTTCGTGGTGAAGTCGAAGACCATGTCCGGCTTCGATGCGCCCTATGTCCCGGGGTGGGACTGCCACGGCCTCCCCATTGAGATCAAGGTTGACGAGCAACTGGGCCGCAAAAAGCTGGAGATGGACCCCATCGCCGTGCGCGAAGCCTGCCGTGCCTATGCGCAGAAGTACATTGACCTGCAGCGCTCGCAATTTGAGCGGCTGGGCGTGCTGGGCCGCTGGCAGAACCCGTACACCACCATGTCGAACCAGTATGAGGCGACCACGCTCAAGGCCTTCTACCAGCTATTCGAGCGCGGCTTCGTCTACCGCGGGCTCAAGCCCGTCTACTGGTGCTGGCATGACCGTACCGCCCTGGCCGAGGCCGAGGTGGAGTACGAGATGCACACTAGCCCCAGCGTCTACGTGCGGTATGCGCTAACCAGCCCACCGCAGAGCGTCCACCCCGCACTCGCCGGCAAAACGGTGTACGCCATCATCTGGACCACAACGCCGTGGACGCTGCCAGCCTCGCTCGCCATCGCCTTCCAGCCCGAGTTCGAATATCTCGCGCTGGAAAATACCGATGGGAATGTCTACCTGGTCGCCGAGGCCCTGGCCGACCCGGTCAAGCAGGCCTGTGGTCTGCAGGCAGCACGAGAGATTGCCCGCGTCAAGGGCGCGAAGCTGGAGCGGAAGACCTTCCAGCATCCCTTTCTCGACCGTTCGATCCTCGGCGTCGTGGCAGACTACGTCACCGCCGACCAGGGCACTGGCGCCGTGCACACCGCGCCCGCGCATGGCGCAGACGACTTCTACACTGGCGAGCGCTACGGCCTCAGTCAAAGATGCGATGTCGACTCTGCTGGCCGCATCCAGAATGGACTGCCTGAGTACAACGGGCTGAACATCTTCAAGGCCAACCCGGAGATCATCAAGCTGCTGGAGGCACGCGGAGCGCTGCTGGGCCGCAACGATATCTACCACTCCTACCCGCACTGCTGGCGCTGCCACCACCCGGTGATCTTCCGCGCTACGGAGCAGTGGTTCATCTCCATGGAAACGCAAATCGGGGAGACTCGTATGAATCGCGAGGGGCAGCAGCTCAGCTTTCGCCAGCGCGCGCTGGATGAGATCAAGCAGGTGACCTGGGACCCGGCATGGGGTGAGGAGCGCATCTCTAACATGATCGCGACCCGGCCCGACTGGTGCATCTCCCGCCAGCGCATCTGGGGCGTGCCCATCGCGCTCTTCATGTGCGCCAAGTGCAATCAGCCACTGCAAGCGCCGGAAGCGTACGCAAAGGTGGTCGCGCTGTTCGAGCAGCAGGGCGCGGATGCCTGGTACTCCGGCGAGGCCGAGCACGTTCTGCCCACTGAAGCGCGGTGCGCCACACCGGAGTGCGATGGCACAGAGTTCCGCCGCGAGACCGACATCCTGGATGTATGGATCGACTCCGGGACCAGCTGGGCGGCGGTGCTTGAGACCGAGCCGGAGTTGCGCTTCCCCTCCGATCTTTATCTCGAAGGTGGCGACCAGCATCGCGGCTGGTTCCACTCCTCCTTATTGTTCTCTGTTGGACTTCGCGACACTGCACCCTACCGCATGGTCGCCACCTCGGGCTGGACGCTGGACGAGCAGGGCCGCGCCTTCTCGAAATCACTGGGCAATGGCGTCGATCCGGTGGACATAGCGAAGCGCCTAGGCGGCGAGGTGGTCCGTTTATGGGTCGCCTCCGTCGATTTTCGCGAAGACGTCTCTGCCAGTGAGAACCTGATGCAGCGCGTTGCGGACAACTATCGCAAGCTGCGCAACACCTTCCGCTTCCTGCTGGGCAATCTTCACGACTTCGACCCGGCTCAGCATGCCGTCGCGTGGGGGAAACTGGAGCCGCTGGACCAGTACATGCTGGCCCGCACCCGCGAGCTCACAACGAAAGTGCTCGGCTGGTATGAGCAATTTGAGTTCCACCGTATCTACCACGCGGTGAATGAATTCGCCATCGTCGATCTCAGCGCGCTTTACGCGGACGTGCTGAAGGATCGTCTCTACACCTTCGCACCCAACAGCCCGCAGCGACGTGCGGCACAGACTGTCTTGTGGAAGATCACCGACGCACTCGCCCGGCTGGTCGCGCCCATCCTCAGCTTCCTCGCCGATGAAGTGTGGGAGCATCTGCCGCACGATCCCATGCGGCCAGCCAGCGTCCACATCGCGCTGTTCCCTGCTCCCGATGAGCTGGCGCCGGAAAGTCCTGCCCTAATTGAGGATTGGAGAAAGTTACTCATGGTGCGCGAACTGGTGCTCGGCAGCCTTGAAGAGGCACGTCAGAGCAAACGCATTGGCAAGGCCCTGGAAGCTCGAGTCGAGTTGACCTTACTGACTGATTACTTCGAGCACGTCATGAGTACGTATGAGCTCGCATTGAAGGAACTCTTCAACGTGTCGAGTGTCCATGTAAGTAAGTCTGCAGAGATGGAAACAACCGGCTGGGCTGCTCAGGATATTTCGAGGCCGGAAGACTTTGTAAAGGCAGACGAACGAAGTAAGACTCGGTTTGATTCGTCAACTCAGGCCCAATCGAATGTGTTTCTCGCGGACGGCGAGAAGTGCGCGCGTTGCTGGAACTACCGCACCGACATCGGCGCCGACCCGCGCTGGACCACCGTCTGCGGGCGATGCGCCGGCGCGCTGGACGAGATCGGCTTCCCTCCGCTGAATGATCACGAAGAGGTCTCGGCGTGATGGCGGATGTTCAAGCCATCACGACAAGCGATGCCGACCAGCCCGCCCATGCCCGTCCCGATCGCCGCGGCTGGCTCTTCCTTATCTCCGCGCTGGTCGTGCTGCTCGATCGCATCACCAAGATTGCCGTCGACCGCCATCTGCCGCTGGGCGATGCGCACATCGTTATTCCGCATGTCTTCCGCCTTACCCACGTGCTCAATACTGGCGCAGCCTTCTCCCTCTTCGGAGACTCGCAATCGCCAGAGCGGGTGCGTTGGGTGCTGGTCAGCTTCTCGCTGGTGGCGGCGATCATCATCGCGGGCGTGCTCTTCCGCAGCGGACACCGCATCACCGCCACCACGCTCGGGCTTGCCCTTATCTTCGGCGGTGCCCTCGGCAACGTGTGGGACCGCATCCGCACCGGCGCCGTGATCGACTTCTTTGAAGTGCACATCGTCCACTACCACTGGCCAGACTTCAACGTCGCCGACTCCTGCATTGTGGTCGGCGGCATCCTGCTAGTGCTGCACTCGCTGATGCCTGCGCGCAAGTAGACCTCTACTCCCCGCGCCATCCCGAGCGAAGCGAAGAGCTTGCATTTCCAGGAAGCGCTGAACAGCAGATCCTTCGACTCCGCTTCTCTCCGCTCAGGATGACAACCTTTTTGACAATGCCCACCAAGCAGTCATTCTCACCGAAGTGAAGGGACCGCATTTCCATCCCATAAAACAAACCGCACCCAAAGGGAGCGACCACCGGGAGCGATCATCACCAAATGCACGGGAGTGCGTCTGCCTGGACGGCAGGTCCCACGGGTGTGCGTCCGCATGGACGGCAGGTCCTATACTGAAGGGTGCATCTCCAGACCCCAAAAGCCATCACGGACAAGCCTCCAGTGAACGACGCCATCGTGATCCGCGGCGCGCGGACGCATAACCTGAAGAGCATCGATTGCGAGATCCCGCACGGCAAACTGACCGTGGTCTCCGGCGTCTCCGGCTCCGGCAAGTCTTCGCTGGCCTTCGACACCATCTATGCGGAGGGGCAGCGCCGCTACGTCGAATCACTCTCTGCCTATGCGCGGCAATTCCTGGAACGGATAGAAAAGCCGGACGTCGACCTGATTGACGGCCTTGCCCCCGCCATCGCGATCAAGCAGAAGAACTCCACGCGCAATCCACGCTCCACCGTGGCCACTGCAACCGAGATCTACGACTACATGCGGCTGCTCTACGCGCGCTGCGGCACCATGCATTGCATTGTTTGCAACAACCTGGTGCGGCGCGACTCTGTCGATGAGATTGCTGCAACTGTGCTCGCGCTCGAAGAAGGCACGCGCCTGCACGCACTCTTCCCGGTTGAAGCGCGCCGCGCACCGTCGTCGGAAGACCTCAGCGTCACCGACCATCCAAAAGACGAGCCAGACAAGACACCCGCGAAAGCGAAGCGCATCACGAAAAAGACGAAGGATGCTGCTGCCGCTGCAACAGAGCCTGCGCGTGACGCGCTCCCAGACGCGCTGCGCCAGCGGCTCACCGATCTGCGCACGCGCGGCTTCAACCGTCTCTATCAGGGCAGCGCCATCTACGAGTTCTCCTCGCCCGAGTCGCTGCTGGAGATTGACTTCACCCAGCCGCTCTATGTGCTTGTGGACCGCATCGTCGTCTCGCTAGACAATCGCGCGCGCATCGTCGACGCAGCAGAGATTGGCTACCGCGAGTCGGGCGAGATCCTCTACGAAGTAGTGCCGCGCGAAGACGATGGGCAGCCGCGCGTGCATCATCGCTTCTCCCGCGAGTATGAATGCAAGCAGTGCCATCGCCTTTATCGCGAGCCCGAGCCGCGCCTGTTCTCCTTCAACAACCCGTACGGCGCCTGTCCCCGCTGCCAGGGCTTCGGCAACACCATCGACTTCGACCTGGATCTGATCATTCCGGACAAGTCGAAGACGCTGGACCAGGGAGCCATCGATCCATGGACGCGGCCGAAGTACCGCCCTTATCAGACGGAGTTGCGCCGTATCTGCCGCGAGCAAGAGATCCCGCTCAACCTTCCCTGGTACGAGCTGAGCGCTGCGCAGCAGGCGGTAGTGCTTGACGGGCACGGCAGCTTCCCCGGCGTCAACGGCTTCTTCCAGTTGATGGAGCGCAAGAAGTACAGGCTGCACGTGCGCGTCATGCTGTCGAAGTATCGCGGCTATGCGCGCTGCCCGGAGTGCAAGGGTGAGCGTCTGCGCGCGGAGGCTCGTGCTGTGCTACTGGACGGCCGCAATATTTGCGAGGCCGCCGCGCTCACCATCGCAGCAGCGCATCAGTTCTTCAGCACGTTGCGCCTCTCCCGCGAACAGGAAGAGATCGCCGGGTCTATCTTGAAAGAGGTGCAGCAGCGGTTACGTTTCCTCGACTCTGTCGGCCTCGACTACCTCACGCTGGACCGGCTTGCCTCTACCCTCTCCGGCGGCGAGGCACAACGCATCCAGCTCGCGACTTCGCTTGGTTCGCAGTTGGTGGGTGCACTCTACGTCCTCGACGAGCCCTCCATCGGGCTGCATACCCGCGATACAGAGAAGCTGATCCGCATCCTTGAAAACCTGCGCGACCTGGGCAACACCATCCTGGTGGTGGAGCACGATCCGGATGTGCTGCGCGCCGCCGACTACCTGATGGACCTGGGTCCCGGCGCCGGGGAATATGGTGGCCGGCTGCTGGCCGCTGGCACCGTCAAGGAAGTCGAAGCCAACCCTGACTCGCTGACTGGACGCTACCTCTCCGGCGCTCTCACCATCCCGGTGCCGACACGCCGGCGGGAGCCGGGCCGGGAGAAGCTGGTGCTGAGTGGCGCACGCGTTCACAATCTGCGCGGCATCGATGTAGAGATTCCCCTCGGCATGCTGGTCTGCATTACCGGCGTCTCCGGCTCCGGCAAATCCACGTTGGTGCATCAGGTGCTCTATCGCGCCATAGCCCACGTGCTGGGCCAGACCGAGGGCGCCGACCCTACCGGCCTCTATCGCGAACTCACCGGCGTCGAGCGGCTCAATGACGTCATCCTGGTCGACCAGAACCCCATCGGCCGCACCCCGCGCTCCAACCCGGTCACCTATATCAAGGCCTTCGACCACATTCGCGAGCTGTTTGCCGCGCAGCCAGAGGCCGAGCGCCGCAACTATGCCGCCGGCCACTTCTCCTTCAATGTCCCCGGCGGCCGCTGCGATGTCTGCGAAGGCGATGGCACCGTCACCGTCGAGATGCAGTTCCTGGCGGATGTCGAGCTACCCTGTGAAGAATGTAATGGTACTCGTTACAAAACTTCGACACTCGAAGTGCGCTACAAGGGCAAAAACATCTCTGAGGTGCTGCAGCTCTCAGTCAAGGAGGCGTTGCGTTTCTTCGCAGGCCATCCGCGCATCCTGGACAAGCTCACCGTGCTGGACGAAGTCGGTCTGGGCTACGTACGGCTGGGCCAGTCGGCCACCACGCTCTCTGGCGGCGAGGCGCAGCGGGTCAAGCTGGCAGCGCATCTCGCCACCGTCCGCACCGGCGCCGGCAAGGCTGGCCGCTCGCGCACCCTCTACATACTGGACGAGCCCACCACCGGCCTCCACTTCGATGATGTTGGCAAGCTGCTGCATGCGCTGCGCAAGCTAATCGATGGCGGCGGCTCCCTGCTGGTGATCGAGCACAACCTGGACGTGATCAAGTCTGCCGACTGGGTCATCGATATGGGTCCCGAGGGCGGCTCGGGTGGCGGCGAAATCATTGCCGTCGGGACCCCTGAGGAGATCGCTGCCGCTCCCGGCTCGCATACAGGATATTGGCTTAGCAAGGTGCTGAAATCAGTGCTGGAGCGAACCGAAGTCGCTGTTTAAGGATTTACCTTGAAGCTTCTCCTCTGTCTCGCGCTCCTTCTATCGTCCGGCGCCTTGGCGCAGCCAGCCCCTCTGCCTGCCGGAGCCCAGTCACCCGACGCCCCGCAGACACCCGCCGCTGCCTCAAGCGCGAAAGCTGCAGGCATTCCCCCCGCGCTGGCTGCTGCTGAAGACAAGATCGAGGCGCACGCCTACGATGACGCGCGCCCCCTGCTGACTGACTATGTTCAACAGCACCCCAGCGACGCCCGCGCTCTCTTCGATCTTGGCTTCGCTGAAGATTCGGTCGGTAATCAGCAGGATGCGGAGCGCGATTATGGCCGAGCCATTGAGGCCGACCCGCATCAGTTTGAGTCCCACGCCGCACTGGGGCTGCTGCTGGCACAGACTGGCAAGGATGACCGCGCCCGGATGGAGCTGGAGGCAGCAAGCAAGCTCGAACCGGCAACCCATGACCCCGCTGCCAAGGCGCAAGTGTGGCGGAGCCTGGCCCAACTTCAAGTTGCGAAGGACCCCGCTGCTGCCCGGCAGTCTCTGCTGGCGGCGCTCCGGCTCACCCCCGGCCAGCAGTCTCCCGCAGACCTGGTGCTGACCGGCCAGATTGCGGAAGCCAATGAGGATGCAGAGTCGGCGTCCACCGCCTACCATCGCGCGCTGGCAGCCGATCCTGGCTCTGCCGGCGCCACCTCCGGGCTCGCGCACCTGCTGCTGAAGCAGAAAGAGCCGCAGGAGGCAGAGCCACTCCTGCACACAGCCATTGCCCGGCATCCAGAGGACGCGGGCCTGGCCGCGCAGCTCGCCAGTACGCTCTCCGCACTGGGCAAGGATGCTGAGGCGATCGCGGCATTGGAGCAGCTCCATCAGCTTCGGCCGGACGATCTTGCCGTCACCCGCATGCTGGCCGACGCAGAGATGCAGCGCGGCGCCGCGGACAAGGCGGCGCCCCTGCTGGCCGCCGCTGTCCAGGCCGCGCCCACCGACGCAGAGCTGTTGACGGACTATGGACAAAGCCTGATCTACACCAAGCAGTTTGCCGCCGCGGTTCCCGTTTTGGAGCGGGCCGTCGCCGCCGACCCGCGCGCGGAAGAGGCTTGGGGAGGCCTCGCATTCGCGCATTCGCACCTGCATCAGGACGCGGACGCACTCAAAGCACTTGCGGCGCGCCAACAAATCACACCGGACACAGCAGAAACCTTGTTTCTGTGGGCGACCTCGTACGATAATCTGACTCATAAGAAGCAGGCGGTCGAGTACTACGATAAATTCCTCGCGGCCGCGCTTGGCAAGTACCCCGACGAGGAATGGCAGGCGAAACACCGGCTGGTTGCCCTGAGAGGACGCTAGCCGCGCACGGAAATTCGAGGTGCGCACTATGCGCTCGATCTCTTCGTTCCTTGCACTGGCTCTTCTGGCCGCCCCCCTCGCTCTAGCCTCGGGATTTGACGGTAAACCAATCGATACTGCTGCCATCTCTGCACTCGTGGCCAGGGCCAGCATCGCCCCTCCCCGCGAGCAGTGCTTCCTGTATGCAGAGATCGTTCACGACATGACAGAGTTGGCAGGCCACCAGTTGAATGCCGGCGAAGATGCCTCTGCGACGCTGCAGTCCGTGAAGGACTACACCGAGAAGATTCATCTCGGGCTCGCAAACGATACCAAGCGACTGAAAAATGCGCAGCTGCTGATGGAGCACACCGCATTTCGGCTGAATGAGTATCTGCACTCCGCCGCCCTCGATGACCGGCCCACCGTCGAGGCCACGCTCAAGCACCTCAATGAAGTGCAGAGCGAGCTCATGCTGCAGGTCTTCCGGCACTGATGTGTCTGGGCGCACTCTCCGCATTCCGCGTGCTTGCGTTCCCGCTCTGCCTGCTAATGTCGACAGTCGCGGCAGGCGCGCAGCAATCCAAGGATCCCCTTACACCCGCAGAGGAAGAGCAGGTACGGGAGGCCTCCGATCTGCCCAGTGACCGCGTGAAGCTCTACATCAATTTCATTGAGCAACGCACCGGCGCTATTCACGCGAGCGTGCAACATCCGAAGTCGCAGCATCCCGGTGTCGAGATCCACACCTCGCTCGAACAGTTCACCCGCCTGGTGGACGAACTCGGCGACAATCTTGACGCTTACGATCAGTCCCATACGGACATCCGCAAGGGACTCAAGCTGCTCGTCGAGCACAGCGCCAAGTGGCCAGCCGCGCTTCATGAGCCGCCGTCTTCTGCAGAGTTCGACTTCGCCCGCAAGACGGCACTCGAAGCTGCCAGCAGTCTGTCCGACGCAGCGTCGAATCTGCTCAAGGCCCAGGAAGAGTACTTCGCGAAGCACAAAGAGCTCAAGAAGTAGCGCAGCCAGCGGTTCGATTCTTACACCTGTCGGTGTTCTGCCTTACGCGCCCCACGCCTTACACTTAACTCATGGAAAGCGTCCTTAGCCTCATCGAGCGCCTGGTGCTGGTCGGCATCGGCGTCTTCGCCCTGCAACAATGTTTTGTGGTGCGGAAGAAGGGGTTTTTGACGCGTCCACTCGCTGGTTGGACTATCCGTGCCGGCCTGATCCTTCTGGCGGCTGTCTGCTTCTTCACTGTGGCGCGGCTCATCGGCAGCTATTAAAGCAATTCTCCTCCAGGTGTAGACCGTCCAGCGGCTGCTCCTGTGAGATTCTCTTCTTCGTTCACAGCATCGGGAGAATTGCTCGAGTTGCGTTTGCACAGTGCTGCACGCCGGCATGCAAACGTGCTTGCGATCATACTGGTGCTACGCTAGCTTAAGCGTGAGTCCTGAGCTGCTCCGGATCTTTGAAGAAGAGTACCGCGTGGTCCGTCCGCGCGCGCCCATGCCACCGGTCCATGTGCGCTTCCGCCGCTTCACCACTTTGAACACCACCATCCGCCTGCGCGAAGGCAACCTGCATGTCTCGCTCTCTGACGTGCTCGAAGGCGCGCCCGAGACAGTGCTGCGCGCCATCGCCCATATCCTTATCGCGAAGCTCTATCGCGGGCCGCTCGACGCGCGGCACACCCATCGCTATCGCCGCTTCTCCTCCAGCGAATCTGTCATGCGGCAGACGGAGCTTATCCGGCAGACGCGCGGCCGCAAGACACTGCTCGGCTCCAAGGGTCAGTATTACGATCTGGAGGAAATCTTCGAGAGCCTGAATCAGCGCTTCTTCTTTGGCCTGCTGGGCCGTCCGCTGTTGACATGGAGCAGCCACATGGCTCGCCGCAGCCTGGGGCATTACGATCCGGCGCACAACACCATCGTGGTGAGTCGCGTCTTTGATCGCCGCACCACGCCGCGCTGCGCAGTGGAGTATCTGGTCTACCACGAGATGCTGCACCTGAAGCATCCGGTGACCGTCCGCGCCGGCCGCCGCTGCGTGCACTCGCGCGCATTTCAGGCAGACGAGCGGCTGTTCCCGGAGCTCCCCGCCGCGAAGGCTTACCTGAAGCAGCTCTAAGCAGCAGTCACGGCGCTGCCAGACCGTGCCTCGGCATGCCGCCGCGCCCACACCATCAGCACCACGCCCGCCACCATGGAACCAATGCTGGCCAACTGCGCATTCGTCATGTGCAGCAAGATAGGCGGGTTGATGCGGATGAACTCCACCAGAAAGCGCGCGAAACCGGAGAGCAGAAGATATTCGCCCGTCAACTCGCCCGGCTGCCGGCGCCCGCGTCGCCACAGAATCGCCGCAATGATGAGCGCGCCAATCAGTTCGTAGATGGGGGTCGGGTGGACGCGCTGCATGGTGGGCACCAGGCCATGGGGAAAGCTCATGCCCCAAGGCAGGCTGGTCGGCTGGCCATAATCGCCATCGCCGGAGACAAGACAGCCGATGCGCCCCACGCCATAGCCCACCGCCGCCGCCGGAGCCGCCAGGTCGAGCATGCCCAATGGGCCGGTGCCCGCAGCGCGTCCCTGCCACATCAGCGTCAGGACGCCAGCGATCAGGCCGCCGTACCAGGCGAATCCGGCGCGATCGAAGAGCATCCCTGCCGGATCATGCATAAGCGCCGCCGGATCCTCAAACACATGCCATAGCTTGGCGCCGATCACACCCATCACCGTCACGAAGGCGACGATGCTGATAGCGTCTCCCTGAATAGCGAAGCGGCGGAAGTTGAAATGCAGCACCAGCCCGGCGCAGACTGCGGCCAGCCACAGCAGGAGCCCGAATGTGCCGATGGTCACCGGACCGAGATGAAGGTATGGATACATGCGCTCTGACCTGTTTCAAGTATAGTCAGCAGCACCGTTTGGGAGAAGAAGTTGGAGCCATATGGCGACGCACGCCCATGCCGTGATCGATCCTCCGGTTCTCATCAGCCGGGAGCGCATCGCGGTGCGCGTCGCGGAGATTGGCGCGGAGATCGATCGCGATTTCGCGGGCGGCTCCGTCGTGCTGGTGGGCGTGCTTAAAGGCGCAGCCATCTTCCTCTCCGACCTGGCCCGCGCCATCCGTATCCAGTGCACCTTCGACTTCGTTGCCGTCTCCAGCTATGGCAAGGCCGCGCACTCCAGCGGAGCCGTCAAAGTCATCAAGGACCTGGACCAGTCCATCGAAGGGTGCAACATCATCCTGATCGAGGACATACTGGACACCGGCCTCACCATCTCCTTTCTCAAGCGCAGGCTGCTGCAGCATGGGCCCCGCAGTCTGCGAGTGGCCACGCTGCTGGACAAGCCGGACCGACGCATCGAAGCCATCACTGCGGAGTACGTCGGCTTCAGTATTCCTAACCACTTCGTCATCGGCTATGGCATGGACTACGCAGAGCGCTATCGCAATCTGCCGGATATCTGTATCTTTCCTCCGGACGCGGCAGACTGACTTCCGTGTCCACCAGGCAAACGCCGCCTGGGGTGCGCGCGTCGATCAGGGGAGAGGAAAGACAAAGATGAAATGGATGGGCCATCCCCCGCAGGGCAATCCCCTGCAACAAGGTTCACAACAAGACCCATCCTGGCTGGATCGCGGACACTACGACGCGGCAGCGTTTGCCCGCGCCACCCTGGCCAGCCCAGCCAGCCTGGCCGCGGTGCTGGACCACACATTGCTGAAGCCGGAGGCCACGCGCGAACAGATTGTGACGCTATGTCAGGAAGCCGCGCAGCATCGCTTCGCCTGTGCCATGGTGAATCCCTCCTGGGTACCTTTGGCCGCGTCCGCACTGCGCGGCACCACTATTCCAGTGGGCGCGGTGATCGGCTTCCCGCTAGGCGCCACCCTCTCCACCAGCAAACGCGACGAAGCGCGAGAGATGGTCAAGCTTGGGGCGCGCGAGCTGGACATGGTGCTGAACATCGGCATGTTGAAGAGCGGCCTCTACGAGCAGGTTGAAGCCGACATCCGGTGTGTGGTCGAGGTGGCTCGTGGCGCCGGCGCGCTGGTCAAAGTCATTCTGGAGACCTGCCTGCTCACCATTCCGGAGAAGCTGCGCGCTGGCGAGATTGCCCTCCAGGCGAGTGCGGACATACTGAAGACCAGCACGGGTTTTTCCACTGGCGGCGCCACGGCCGGCGATGTAGCCCTGCTGCGCGGCCTGGCCGGCAACTCCGCCGGCGTCAAGGCATCGGGTGGGATTCGCACCCTCGCGGACGCGCGCACCATGCTGGAGGCAGGCGCGAGCCGTATCGGCGCCAGCGCCAGCGTGCGCATTGTTCAGCAATTAAAGGATGCCCTGCTGGACCCCCGCTTTAGCGCCGCAGACGACGCGCTCGCCAGCAAATCATAGATCCTTCGCTACTTGCACCTTGCCGCTTGGCGCGTTGCCGCTGCGCTATGATGACTCGATTGCGCCTGCCCGAACCTGGCAGGTCTGCGGAGTCGTGCGTGAAGGATGACGGCCAGCAGGATGGACCTGCGAACAGCTTCGAAGGAGACTACCGGCCGGCCAGTGAACAGGGCGCGTCGCGCGCACGCGTGCGTCAGGAGCCCATCCAGCTTGAGTTCCTCATGCGGCTGGCGAACGCCCTCAACGCCACCCTCGATCTGCAGACCATCATGCACCAGACAGCCGAGCTGGTACGCGCCGTCATCGATTACCGCATCTTCGCCATTTTGTTGCTCAATGAGCGAACCAACGATCTGCGCATCCGCTTTCAAATCGGCCACACCCAGGAGATTGAGCGTCGCCGCTTTCCCGTCGGCGAAGGCATCATTGGCGACGCTGCGGCCAGGAAGGAAGCAGTGCTGGTGAACGATGTGCGCAATGCCACCAACTACGTGGCGGCCAACGATGCCGTCCGCTCCGAGCTGGCGCTGCCCCTCATCGTGAAAGGACGCGTCATCGGCGTCATCGATATCGAGAGCGAAGAGGTCGGCTACTTCCAGGATGAGCAGCTGCGCCTGCTGGAGCTGACCGCTTCGCGCGTGGCCGTTGCGATTGAGAATGCGCGGCTCTACACGCGCGTCTCCCGCCAGGCGCAGACGCTGGCCGTGCTGACAGAGATCTCGCGCGACCTCAGCTCCATCCTCGATCTGGACGCGCTGCTGGAGCGGATTGGCCAGCTGCTGCGCCGCCTCATCGACTACCAGATGTTCTCCATCCTGCTGCTCAATGAACGCGACCAGGTGCTGGAGACACAGTTTGCAGTGCGCTTCGGCGAACGCTATGTCCCGCTCGAGCGCGTCCCGGTCAACCGCGGCCTGGTGGGCACGGCAGTGCGCACCCAGACGCCGGTGCACTCGCCCGACGTGCGGCGGGACCCGCGCTATCACATGGTGAACCCGCTCACACGCTCTGAGCTTGCAGTGCCGCTCATCTACAAAAGCAAAGTGATCGGCGTACTGGACCTGGAGCACACACGCGCGAACTACTTCAATGAAGATCACCAGCGCACCCTGGTCACGCTCGCCGCGCAGATCGCCATCGCCATTGAGAATGCGCGCCTCTACCAGCGCGTTGCGCAGCAGGAGCAGCGGCTAGAGCACGATCTGGAGATGGCGCGCGAGGTGCAGCTTCGGCTGCTGCCGCAGGACCGGCCGCACCACGCGAATGCGGAGTTCGCGACGCGCTTCCTGCCCGCCCGGACCATCGGCGGAGACGTCTACGACTTCCTGCACTATGACAAGCAGCGCACTGGCATCGCCCTGGGCGACGCCAGTGGCAAGGCGGCTCCGGCTGCCCTGTATGCGGCACTGGTCAGCGGTATCATGCGCGCGGCCGCTCCTACCTGTCCGCATCCCGCCGATATGCTGCGCCTGCTGAACGATTCACTGCAGGAGCGACGCGTCGATGCGCAGTACGTCACCATGGTTTATGCGGTGTGGAACGACGAAGACCAGACCTTTGAGGTGGCTAACGCGGGCGCAGTGCAGCCGCTGATCTGTCGCGGTGGCGAGGTCGAGACCATTCACGCAGAGGGATTTCCGCTAGGCCTCTTCCCGGATGTGTCGTATGAGCAGTTCACGCTCTCCACGCGCCCCGGCGATGTGGTCGTCTTCTTCAGCGATGGCCTGGCCGATGCGCAGAACCCGGCGGGCGAAATGTTTGGTACCGAGCGGCTGGCGGAGATCCTGGGGAACAATCACACGCTCTGCGCAGCCAAGCTGGCGGACCTGATCATCGGCGACATCGCTGCCTTCCAGAATGGCGAGGAGCGCTTCGACGACGAAACGCTCATTGTGCTGCGGGTCGGCGGCACGCCCGAGAGCACCGGCAACTAACGAGCCGGGCGGGCGTTGTACCCTGAGAAGACGTTCTTCTTTGGAGTTTCTGTTTGTCTCAAGCCACGGCTACCCGCACCATCGCGCCCGCGCGCAACCTGCTCGGCAGCCTGCGCCTGCCCGGCGATAAAAGCATCTCGCATCGGTACGCACTGCTGGGCGGCCTGGCTCACGGCACCACGAAGCTGCAGAATTTCTCGACCGGCGCCGACCCTGCAAGCAGCCTGAGCTGCGTGGCAGCGCTGGGCGCGACCGTTGAACGCGACGGTGCGTGCGTAACCATCCACGGCTGCAGTGGACGATTCCTCGCGACAGACGCTCCACTCGACTGCGGCAACTCCGGCTCCACCATGCGCATGCTGGCAGGACTGCTGGCTGCGCAATCGGGCCGCTTCACGCTGACCGGCGATAGGTCCCTCACTCGCCGTCCCATGGAGCGCATCCGCAAGCCGCTTGAGGCCATGGGCGCGCACATCACACTTAGCGAGGGTCACGCGCCCATCGCCATGGAAGGCGCTCCTTTGCGTGGCATCGACTACATCACGCCCGTGCCAAGTGCGCAGGTGAAAACTGCTGTGTTATTCGCTGGCCTGAACGCAACCGGCACTACCACAGTGACAGAAAGCATCCGCACCCGCGATCACGGCGAGATTGCCCTGGGCGCCTTTGGCATTGAGCTCACGCGGCGGCTCGACTCCATCAGCATTATTGGCGGTCAGCAGCTCGGGGCCGTCGATGCCGTGATCCCGGGGGATATTTCCTCGGCCGCCTTCTTCCTGTGCGCGGCTGCATTATTCCCCGACTCTGGCCTGCTGCTGGACAATCTGGGGATGAATCCGACGCGCGCCACGCTGCTCGATGTGCTGGCCACACTGGGCGCACGCGTCTCCGTACTGAATCTGGAAGAGCGCAGCGGCGAACTCGCGGGCACTGTACAACTCGTCGCACCCAGGGATGGGCTGATCGGCGCCACCATCTCAGGCGCACTGGCCGCGCAACTCATCGACGAGCTGCCGGTACTAGCTGCCATCGCACCCTACACGCAACAGGGCATCCGCATCCGCGACGCCAGAGAACTACGCGTCAAGGAATCAGATCGCATTGCTCTGGTGGCGGAGAACCTGCGCCGCATGGGCGCCGAGGTCACCGAGTTCGAAGATGGTCTTGACGTGCCGGGCGGCCAGGCACTGCATGGTGCAGAGATCGATTCCGGTGGCGACCACCGCATCGCGATGGCTTTTTCGGTCGCCGCACTGCGCGCTGAGGGCGAGACCACTATCCACGGGGCAGAGTCGGCAGACATCTCTTTCCCGGAGTTCTTCTCCCTACTCGATGAAGTCGCAGTGCGCTGAAGCCGCGAACTGGTCGCCCACACGTTTGTCATCCTGAGAGTAGCGAAGGACCTGAGTCATCGCTCCACGCTTCTTTCCGTAGCCCTACATAGTCCCTACTGCGGCGGCTGCGGTTGAGATTGCGGCTGTTGTTGCGGCAACGGCGACGGCGGTGTAACCGGCTCTTGCGACTTCTGTAACTGCTCCTGTTGCGATGGCAGCGCTGCATCCGGCACCTTGGGCGCGGCTTCCAGCCCCGGAATAGCCGGCTGCTGATTCACCTTGCCGCTCACTGCATCGCCGATGTTGATGTTGTACTTGGTAAGCGTGTTGGCCAGGATCTGTTCCAGCGACGCGCGGTCCTTGGCATAGGTGCCCATGGCCGTCGTCACCGTGTTCTCTGCCGCTGCGAGGCTGCGCTGCTGTTGCAGAACCAGCGCCGTGGTCGATGCGCCGAACTTCAACTTCTTCCGCTCTGCCTCCAGCGCCTGCGTGTTGTACTCGCGGGTCGCCAGAGAGGCCTGTACCGAGGCGCGGTCGTTGGTCAACGCATACTGGGCATTGATCACTTGAATCCGAATCTGCGTGTACAGCTGCTGCAGCTTCAGTTGGTCCTGACGGAACTCAATCGACGAGCGCGCCTGCAGGGATTGCGCGACACGGTTGCGCAGCGGGATGTTGACGCTGAGACCGACACCGCGGTCTGGATTATTGCCGTTGAAAAGGTTGCTGAACACGCCACCATAGTTAAATACCGGCGCTGTACAGGTGTTGGGAGCGCCAGCAAACCCAGAATTGGTGTTCACACAGGCCGGGTTGAGTGCACCGCCCAGCGCCGACTCACCATAGAAGCCGTAGAGATCGACGACCGGCAGCAGCCCGTTCTTCACGCCCTTCAGCGTGATCTGGTCGTTCTTCAGGTTCAGCACTGCCTGCTCCAGCTCGGGGCGATTCTGGTAGGCCTGCCTCACCAGGTCTTCAACAGATGCTGTTTCTTCCGGCATCTCCACCAGTGACACGCGATCTGTGGGAACGACGGGAGCTGCGGTCAGGGTGGGATCGTTCAGGTTCCGGGTGATGGCCTGCTTCATCACCAACTGCTGGTACTCAAGGTTGGTCTGCGCAGTGATCAGTGACTGCTTGTCGGTCGCCACCTGGTTGTCCGCGTTCAACACGTCGAGCGGAGCAAGCGTGCCGATCTGCAGCTGCTTGCGATCGTCGGATGAGACCTGAGTGGACTGGTCGACAGCACGCTGGGCGGACTGGACATTTTCATATGCGCTTACCAGTGCCCAGTAGATGTTCTCTACCTGGTTCATGGTGAAGAGCAGCTGTTGGCGGAAAGCAGAATCCGTAATGCGCCGGTCGTTGAGCGCCTGCACAATGAAGCGGCGGTTCACGCCCGTACCAAACCCGTTCAGCAGATGCTGGGTCAGCCTCGCCTGAAAGAGGGACGACAGCTGCGGACTGTAATTGCTGCGCTGGTTATTTGTCGTGGTACGTGAATTCTGGAAGCCCACCTGAAGCGTCGTGCCCGGGCTGAAGCCTTGGTTGTATTGGAAGTTATAGCTGTTCAGATTTTGCGTCAGCGTGTTGGTGCCGGTCAGGAAGGTGGTCGGCTGGGGTGAGCTGGAACGCTCCAGTTGCACCGTTCCACCCAGCGTGGGATCGGAGATAGTAGGTGTCGGCCCTTGACCATTGGTGCTCAGCAACAGGCCGCTGGAACCCGTACCCGCACCAGAAGCTCCAGCCGACGTGCCACCAGGACCACCCCCCGCGCCCAGCGTGCTGCTGGATCCGCCGATGGTGCCCGTCACCAGTCCGGCTGGCGAGCCCAGCAGGGTGCCCCCAGCGCGCGAACGAAGGATATCCGTGTCCGAGACGTCCAGGTTGTAGCGCGCGATGGCGATGTCGAAGTTGTTTTCGAGCGTCAGCAGAATGGCATCGCTCAGGCTGAGATAGATCTTGCCGTTCTTGATCAGGTCTTCAATTCGCGGCGAGTTGGTGATGCGCGGCAGATCGACACTGGTGGGACGGTATGGGGAGATGGGATTGGGAAGCGGTGACCGTGCCTTTCTGAAGTCGCGCGGACCCGGCCGCATAAACAACGGCTCGGTCGCGTTCGGTACTGGCGCTGCCGGCAGTCCGGTCGTGGCGGGGGCGCTCTGCGATTGCGATTTCTGCTGCGGATCGACCTGCTGCGCCTCCGCAAGCGGCGTCAGCAGAGAAAACGTGGTGGCCGCGATCGTTGCCCATCCGGCAATTTGCCGCCCTGCTCGCGCCCTGAATTCCTGCCGCTGCGATACGCTCGTGCGCTTCTTCTTACTCAAAAATGCCATTTGCCCCCATCTCTTGCCAAAAATGCAGCGTCCCCACACAGACGGCGCAGACTGCTCCCTGGACGCGGCTTGCGCCGGAATCATGCTCTCCGGCCTTCCTGCTCTGCTGGTGTCGTACGTGCGAAGGCCACCCGGCGTTCCACAGAAATCGCATGCCGTGCTGATGCATGGGGATCTGAAGCAATTCTCCTGTAGGTGTAGACCGTCCAGCGGCTACTCCTGTGGCCTTCTTTGAGGAAAGGCCGCGCCGAGATACTGTTCATGGTTCACTGCAGCGGGAGAATTGCTTTAGCCAGCGGCACCGGAAGTATATCGTGTCACGTCCCTGCGCTATCCTCAGCCTGCCCATGGAAGTTCCTGCACAACCAGACTTGCCGGCGCCTGCAGGACAGATGTGGAAGCTCACGCTGGCCTATGATGGCACCGACTTTCACGGATGGCAGGTGCAGCCGGGCCTTGCGACCATCCAGGGTGAGTTGGCAGCCGCGCTGGCACGCGTGACCGGCGAGCCAGTCTTGCCGCAGGGCTCCGGGCGCACGGATGCTGGCGTCCACGCCCTCGCGCAGGTAGCATCCATCGCGCTGCACGCACGAATCCCGCCCGCCAGCCTGCTGCGCGCGCTGAATCGGACCCTCCCTGCACCGATTCGCCTGCTGGCAGCGGAGCATGCCCTGCCCAACTTCCACGCGCGCCACTCCGCCACAGGCAAACAATACGAATACCGCATCTATCGAGGAGAGATGTGTCCACCCACGCTGTGCCGCTACGTCTATGCGCTGGCCTGGCCGCTCGATGTCGCCGCGATGACGCAGACGGCGGCATTCGTGCTCGGCACCCATGACTTCTCCTCCTTCGCCGCCGTCGATCCGGACCGGTCGGCCCGCATGCAGGAAGACGCAGAGATAAGCAATGAACGCACGCTCACGCACTCTGCATGGCACGAAGCCGGAGACATGCTGATCTACACCGTGAAGGGTTCCGGCTTTCTGCACCACATGGTGCGCAACCTCGTGGGTACATTCCTCGAGGTGGGCCGCGGGCAACGTGCGGCGTCAAGTCTTCCTGGACTATTGGCGCTGCGTGATCGCGGATCAGCCGGGGCCACCGCGCCCGCGCGCGGGCTCTTCCTGCATTCGGTCGACTATCGCTAGTCTCCTGAGTCATTGATTTATTGCATTATGTTCTGGTTGTTGAGCGGCGAGGGTTGAGGTTGCGAAACGTGCGATCGAGGTCAGGATCTGGTCGGCGGATTTGGTCCAGCGAAAGGGCTTGGGTTGCTGGTTGTGT
>JBBRLT010000048.1:0-26062 GCA_038231235.1 Terriglobales bacterium | reverse complement strand
TTGCCAGGCGCTCCAGTTCGGCTCTCTGTACCTGGCTCACAACTAACGCATGCTTCTTCGGGCGTCCTCGACGAGGCTCCATGCCTCACCTTAAAACAACCACCTTTTATATACAATCTATTTATGACTCAGAAGACTAGCCGGAGCCGCAAGCGCCCGATGCTACGCTTTGTTGTGGGGCCCATGCAGTCCTTCCTTTCGCTCAATCCGCTCGGTCAGGTGCCGCAGCTTGCCGCGCAACGGCGGGTGCACCAGGCCTTTCGCTGGCTCCATCTGCATGATGGGCTGCTGCTGGACTGGCAGCGCGCCCTGATCAGTGTTCCCGCTCCACCCTTTGGTGAACAGGCGCGCGCCGCATGGTTGCTGACACAGTTTCAATCCATCGGGCTGGCAGAAGCGGGCATCGATGCCGAGGGCAATGTGCACGGTCTGCTTCAGATGCCGAGCGAAGATCAGGCCTCTCTTCCCGCAGCTGTTGCTGGCAATCAAGCGCGCGCACTGGTCATCTCCGCGCACATCGATACGGTCTTCCCCGCTGGCACCCCGGTCGATCCATCGGTCGAGGGCGCGCGCATCGTCGCTCCGGGCGCTTGCGACAACGCCGCCGGCGTCACTGGTCTGCTGGCCATTGCGGCAGCACTGCTCCATGCTGCCATAACACTTCCCTGCCCGGTGCTGTTTGTCGGCAACGTAGGGGAGGAGGGTGAAGGCGACCTGCGCGGCATGCGCTATCTCTACCAGCGCTCCCCGTGGTGCGACCGCATCGCGGCACATATCGTTCTGGACGGCGCGGGCCATGAAGTCGCGGTGACAGAGGCGCTGGGCAGCCGCCGCTTTCTCGCCACCATCACCGGCCCGGGTGGCCACTCCTGGACGGACGCTGGCGCCCCCAACCCCATCGCGATCTTGAGCCGCGCCATCGCTACCCTGCCTCCCGCGGAGTTGCCCGGCTCCGCGCGCACCACCTGGAATGTCGGCACCATCGCCGGCGGCAGCTCGGTCAATGCAATTCCGGAGCAGGCCAGCGCCCGCTTCGATCTCCGCTCCACCTCGCCCGAGGAACTCATCGCGCTTGAAGTCGCGCTGCGCCATGCAGTCGAGGATGCCGTGATGGCGGCGAATGCGGGCGTCTCGCCTCGACGCGATCGATCTTCTGCAGCGCCGGCGAACTTCTCCATCGAGCGCATCGGCGACCGGCCCGCCGGCCGTCTCCCCGGCGGAGCCACGCTCTACGAAGATCTATTGGCGGTGGACCGGCATCTGGGCATCCGCACCGAGCCGCGCATCGCCTCGACCGATGCCAACATCCCGCTCTCGCTCGGTGTGCCGGCCATCAGCATCGGCGCAGGCGGCGACGGTGGCGGCATCCATACCCGCCAGGAGTGGTATGACGCGACCCACCGCGAGCTGGCGCTGAAGCGCATCCTGCTGCTTGTGCTTCTGACCGCCGAGCGCTGCTGAGAATCCCAGACCGCTGCTGACTGACTGACACAGAGCCGCGGACCAGGCATGCAAGGCCGCTGCTACACTCCTGCGCATGGCTTGTTTGCTTGCCGCCTCGCTGCTGGTTGCTGTTGCCCTGCCTCTTCCGGCGCAGCCGTCTGCGCACCCCCAGGCTACGCTTGCGCCCGACACGATCTACTTTCACGGGCACATCCTGACCGGAGAGGGACTGGACAAGGGCGAGTTCCGGTACGTCACCGCACTGGGGGTACTCGACGGAATCGTCACCGCTATCGGCACAGATCAGGAGCTGCTGCACCGTAAAGGGGCAAAGACACAGCTGGTGGACCTGAAAGGCTCCTTCATAATGCCCGGGTTTAATGATGCACACACCCACCTGGGCGAGGCGGGCCGCTTGCAGTTGGCGGTGGATCTGACTGGTTCGAATTCGTCCGAGGAGATGCTGCGGCGTATCGGCCAGGAAGCAAAGGTCACGGCGCCAGGCAAATGGGTGCAGGGGGGTGGCTGGGATCACACCCTGTGGACGGAGAAAGTTCTTCCCACACGGCAGCAGCTTGATGCCGTGACTGCGGGCCACCCGGCAATGTTCGTGCGGGTGGATGGCCACATCGCGGTGGCTAACAGCGCCGCCCTCTCCGCCGCCGGCATCACTGCGGAAACGCCAGACCCGGCGGGCGGCAAGTTCGATCACGGCCCGGATCATGAGCTGACCGGCATCGTGCGGGAAGATTCCGCCCTGGAACTGGTACGCGCCCAGATCCCTCCGCCCACTGACGCCGAGCGCCGGCGCGCCCTCTCTCTCGCCCTGGCAGACGCATCCATGCACGGCATCACCAGCGTGCAGGACAACTCCGGCTGGGACGACTTCCTGATGCTGGAAGAACTGGAGCACGAAGATCTGCCCGTGCGTGTCTCGGAATGGCTGACCTTCGGCGATCCAGTTGAAACGCTCAAGCAACATCGCGCGCACCACGCACTGGATGACCGCATGCTGCACACTGGCATGCTGAAGGGCTTCATGGATGGCTCGCTCGGCTCGCGCACGGCGGCGCTGAACGCGCCCTATGCCGATGATCCCGGTAATCGTGGCATCCCGCGCTATGAGCAGGCGCAGCTCGACGCGATGACGAAGGAGCGCGCCGCGGCGAACTTTCAGATTGGCTTTCATGCTATCGGCGACCGCGCCACAGGGATGGCGCTGCATGCCTTCTCGTTGGAGAAGAGTCATACGTGCCGTATCTATGCAGGGGTCAGCTCCTACGCGACCCCCTGCATTCCGCGCCCACGGATCGAGCACTCACAGGTCACCGATGCGAAGGACTTCGACCGCTACAGGCAGTTGGGCGTCATCGCGTCCATGCAACCGAACCACCTGCTGACGGATATGGCGTGGGCAGAGCAGCGGCTGGGCCCCGAGAGAGCGCGCTACTCGTATGCCTGGAAGAGCTTCCTCGATCACGGCGTGGCCCTCGCCTTCGGTACCGATTATCCGGTCGAGCCCATCACGCCCTTTCGTGGTATCTATGCAGCCGTGACGCGGCAGAATGAAGCCGGCACCCAGACCTATTTTCCTGAAGAGAAGCTGACCATCGCGCAAGCGCTCTACGCCTACACCCAGGGCTCGGCCTACGCGGAGTTTAGTGAGAGCTACAAAGGCACGCTCGCGCCAGGAAAGGTGGCGGACTTCGTCGTGCTCGACCGCGACCTCACCCGCATTCCTCCGCAGGACATCCTCGGAACGAAGGTATTGCGCGCCGTGGTTGCAGGCCATGCCACGTACTTCGCCGACGCAGGGACGCGCTAAAATCTGTACTAGGATTCGGCAGCGACAGGAGGCAGCATGGCGACACTGACGCAACTCCCGCTCGACCAGTATCTCGCCACCTCCTACCGGCCAGACTGCGATTACATCGACGGAAAGATCGAGGAGCGCAACTTGGGAGAACGCGAACACGCCCGGCTGCAGACAGCACTTATCCTTTGGCTCGGCCCGCGGGTAAAGGCTTGGAACCTCGAAGTGCTTACCGAACAGCGCATACGCGTCTCGCCAGAGCGAGTACGCATTCCAGACATCTGCCTGGTCGCGCTCGATCTTCCTTATGAAAAGGTAATTACCGCCCCGCCCGTTGCCATTATCGAGATCCTGTCGCCGGAAGATCGCGTAGTACGCTATAACGACCGCCTGGAAGACTATCGCCGCATGGGCGTAGCCAATATCTGGGTGGTGGACCCCGAAGAGCGTCGCGGCTTCGACTGGAGCGCCGGCTGGCAGGAGCGCACGCGGTTCGCGGCGTTGCAAGGGCCAGTCTTCCTCGACCTGGTTGAAGTTTTTGCCTCCCTGCCTCAGCCCCAGTAAGTACAGCAAGCCGCAACCCGAGGAGCACGGCCATCCCTCGATCGTCCTCCACGACCCGCGCCACCCTGCTGCTGGTCTTCGTCGCCGCGGTGTGGGGCTCGACCTTCGTCCTGGTCAAGGATGCGCTGACGGATGCCTCTCCCCTGCTCTTCAATCTACTGCGCATGGTCATTGCCACAATCGCGCTGGCCATCCTCTACCATCGTGAGCTGCCCCGGCTGAAGCGTAGTTATGTGGGCGGCGGGGTGATGGTGGGCCTCTGTCTGGCAGCGGGCTACAGCTTTCAGACCGCCGGCCTGGCGCGTACCACCCCAGCGAAATCTGCCTTCATTACTGGAATGATCGTGGTTCTGGTGCCGCTGTTGTGCGCGTTGCCGCGGCTGCGCCCGGCGGCCATGCAGCGGCCTGCGCCGGCAGCCTTCGCCGGAGCTGGGTTGGCCTTTACCGGCATCCTGCTGCTGACTACGCCGGCAAATACGGCATGGTCCGTTCTCTTTCGCAGCATCAACAGAGGAGATCTGCTGACGCTGCTCTGTGCGCTGGGCTTCGCTCTGCATGTGCTGGCGCTTGCGCATGTCTCGCCGCGGCTGCCACTCGCGGCCCTGGCACTGCTGCAGCTCGCCGCGTGCACAATGGTGATGGCGATTGCCCTGCCGCTTTTCGAGCATCCGCGGCTGCATCTCTCCCTGCGGCTCGCCGTCGCTCTCATCATCGCCGGAGTCCTGGCGACTGCTGTCGCTTTCACCGTGCAGTCCTGGGCGCAGCAGCAGCTCTCTGCCACGCGCACTGCGCTCATCCTTGCTCTGGAGCCGGTCTTCGCCTTTTTAACCTCGTACCTGTTCTTTGGCGAGCGGCTCTCCACGCGTGCGTCCGGGGGTGCGCTGCTCATCCTGGCCGGCATTGCCATTACCGAATTGGTACCGCTTGGGCCGCACGGCGTCGCGCACGAAGCACCGGTACCCTGAGCCTTTTGCATCTTGCAATTCGGAAAACAAACCGAACGCCGGTCGACGCGTCTAAAAGGCAAAGCCGCTCCCTGCGGGCCGCTCGCTCAATCGTCGCTATACTGGAGTGTGGCAACAAGAGTCTGGCAGGCACGTGATCCCAGCTCTTTCGATTATCCGGCGCGACATCCGCATCCGTACTCAAGCGCTGACCAAACTGACGAGGTTAGACCTGCATATGAACTCCTTTCTTGGACGGATCAAGCTCGACCGTCTTGCTCCAACGTTTATTGTTTTGACCACTCTCTCCGCTGGCATCCTCATCGGCTCTGTAGCCGTGCATGGCGTGAAGGGCAACGAGAATCAGGTCAACAGTTCTGATGCCACCCCGCTGAAGGTTCCCAGCCCGGTCCAGATCGGCACGCAGTTCACGCAGATCGCCAAAGAGGTTGGTCCGGCAGTGGTGAACATCTCTACCGAGACCCTGCCCAAGGATCGCCAGGCGGGAGCGCGCCGCCGCGGCCGCAATGTCCCGCTCCAGCCCAATCCGCAGTCCCCGGAAGACCCCAACGGCAATGGGGACGATGACCAGCAGGACGGCGGCGGCCAGGGTGCCGGGCCAGGTGGCGGACAAGGCGGAGGACAAGGCGGTGGCCAGGGAGACTTCCAGGACTTCTTCAACCGCTTCTTCGGTGGCCAGGGAGGACAAGGCGGCCCGGATGGCGGCCTGGACGGTGGCGGCATCCGCCAGTCGCTCGGCTCTGGTTTCATCGTCGATCCGCGCGGCTACATCATCACCAACAATCACGTAGTGGAAAAGGCCGACAAGATCTACGTCAAGCTGTCGACGGATCCAGACAACCCGACCGAACATGGCCGCCCTGCCAAGGTAGTGGGTGTCGATCCCGACACTGATGTGGCCGTCATCAAGATTGAATCGACCAATCCTCTGCCCACCGTAAAACTGGGCAACTCCGACGGCGCGCAGGTTGGCGAGTGGGTAGTGGCCATCGGCGAGCCCTTCGAGCTGTCCAAGACCGTCACCGCAGGCATCATCAGCGCCAAGGACCGCACCATTGAGCCTGGCGCCAAGGGCCAGTTCCAGCACTTCATCCAGACCGATGCGGCCATCAACCCCGGCAACTCCGGAGGGCCCTTGCTGAACATGGACAGCCAGGTCATCGGCATGAACACTGCCATCTTCACGCAATCGGGCGGCTACCAGGGCATCGGCTTCGCCATGCCTTCAAACATCCTGGTCCAGGTCTATAACGACCTGATCGGTTCCGCGCACAAGGTAGTGCGCGGCTCGATCGGCATCTCATTCCAACCGAATCTGCCCAGCGCCGTGGGCCGTGTCTATGGCTTCAAGACCGGCGTTCTGGTCAGTGCCATCAGCAAGGGCGGCCCGGCCGAACAGGCCGGTATCAAGGTCGGGGACATCATCACCGCCGTCGACGGCAAGCAGATCAAGGACGGCGATGAGCTGGTCACCATCATCTCGGCGCGCAAGCCCGGCTCCACGGTCAAAATTGGCTACGCACGCAACGGTTCGTCACAGACGGCGGAGGTCACCATTCAGGACCGCACCAAGACCGTGGGCAGCCTCACCGGCCGTAAAGCCACCCCGGACGAAAGCGGCCCAGCTGAGCAGGACACTGGTCCGGACAAGCTTGGCCTGACGATGGCCAATCTGCCCCCGGCGTTGTCCGGCAAGGGTCTGCACGGCGTGCTGGTCCAATCGGTCAAGCCCGGTTCCTTCGCAGACGAGATCGGCCTGCGCAGCGGCATCATCGTCACCGAGGTGAACAAGCAGCCCGTCAACAACAAGGCAGAGTTCAACGCGGCAGTCGGTGGATTGAAGTCAGGACAGGACATTGTCCTTCGCTTCTCCTTCGCCCAGGACCCTACGGGTGGCAGCAGCTATGTGGGTGGAACCCTACCTTAAGTAACCCTTTCGTGTTACTCGGACGGGCGGCATCCGCAACTTTCGTGGATGCCGCGCCGCTTTCGGTTGCAACATATTCACAATGCCGCTACTCTCACCCCATCGCGAGTACCCAATTCGCAAACGAGGACACCGCATGTTCCGTACCTTTGCCGGCAGTTGCATTGCCCTGGCACTTGCACTCGTCACATTTTCTGCCTCCGCCAGCCTTCCCCATCGTGGGGCTACTGCGGGCCACAAGCACGGCAAGCTGGGGCGCCGCGTCGCCAAGCCCGTGGGCCAGCGCGGCATCGCTCCGGAGCGTGCTACGGAGATCCAGAACGCCCTTATCCGCGAGAACTACCTGACCGGCGCCGCCAGCGGGCAGTGGGATGCGGAGACCGAATCTGCCATGCAGAAGTACCAGGCCGCCCACGGCTGGCAGACCAAGCTGACGCCTGACTCACGGGCCCTGATCAAGCTCGGCCTGGGGCCGAACAGTGCTGCCGGCGGCCAGGCGCTTCCTGCAAACCCCTATTCCATTCAGCACGCAGAGCCAGCTGAGGCCGGCACGCTAGCCTCTGTGCACTCGATCACGCAGTAGTCCAGACTGCCCCAGAGGGAGCGCGCGTGAGCGCGTAGGCGTGCACAGCTAGTAGCAGAGCGGTCCGCTCCGGCGGGCCGTTTGCTTTCCTCGGATAAAGTAAAAGCAATGACTCGCGGGCTCGCTCATGGCCGGTTCGTCGCTGCGACCGTGTGGGCCCTGCTTATTGCGGCGTCCATGCTGCCGCTCTCGGCGCAGACCATTCATTACACGAGAAGCCCTGACGTACACAGCGGCGAGACGATCTACAAGGGCGGCTGCATTGCCTGCCACGGCAGCGAAGGCAAGGGCGCGCTGCAGAGCACGACCGTATTCACACGGCCGGATACCTTTCCCGACTTCACGCAGTGCGACCAGACCACGCCAGAAGCCAACTCTGCCTGGAAGGCAGTCATCGAGCGGGGTGGACGCTATCGCGGCTTCTCGCAGATCATGCCCGCCTTCGGCGAACTGCTGACCAATGAGCAGATCGATGACGTAATCGCCTACATGCGTGCCTTCTGCAGGAACACACACCACTTCCCACCCGGCGAGCTGAATCTGCCACGCGCTCTAGTGACGGAGAAGGCGTTCCCAGAAGACGAGTTCGTGATGTCAACTGCGGCCAACGCCACTGGCGTGCCGAGATACACCACGGATTTGATTCACGAGCAGACCTTTGGTGGAAGGAATCAGATCGAAGTCGATGTTCCCATCAACTACGCGGACCAGAATCACTCCTACACCAGTGGCTTTGGCGACATCACTCTCGGGTTGAAGCGGGAGATTTTTTCCAGTTTGCGAACCGGATCGATCCTGAGCCTGCAGGGAGGCGTGCTGCTGCCGACTGGCGAACGATCGCGCGGTTTTGGCAGCGGCACCACGACCTTTGAACCCTTTGCCGCCTTCGACCAGTTGTTCAAGGAGAATACGTTTTTCCAATTCCAGGCCGGGGCGGAGCTTCCCGTAAGCACCACCAGTACGCCGCGAAGCCTGTTCTGGCGTGCTGCCGCAGGACAGGCGGTCGCTCCGAACCACGCCCTGGGCAGGCTGTTCTCTCCCATGGTCGAGTTCCTGGCCACCCGTGACTTTCAACACGGCGCCAGCACCGACTGGGACGTGCTGCCGCAGATGCAGGTCACCGTCAGCCAGCGCCAGCATATCCGCGCAGACGTGGGCGTGCGGGCTCCCTTTACCAACACAAGCAATCGGACTCCTCAGGTTGTTTTCTATCTGCTGTGGGACTGGGCCGACGGAAAGTTCTGGCAGGGATGGTGATGAAACGTCACAGTATCCGTATCATTCTGCTGGCGGCATTGCTGGCTGGCCTTCCCTTCGCCCTGCGCGGTAGATCGCAGGAGGATAAGACAGTGACCTCAGCGGCCAGATTCCGTACCTCAGACCGATGCGTGGCCTGCCACAACGGATTGAAGACCAGCTCTGGCGAAGACGTTTCCATCGGCTTTGAGTGGCGCGCCAGCATCATGGCCAATGCCTCGCGGGACCCCTACTGGCAGGGCAGTGTGCGCCGCGAGTCCATGGATCATCCGGAGTCGCAGGCGGCGATCGAGAATGAGTGCTCCAATTGCCATATGCCAGTACAGCATCTGGAAAACCGCGCAGCAGGCCGGCAGACGCAGGTCTTCGCCCATCTTCCGTTGCTACCTGCGCCGCACGGCGACCGCGCCGCAGCCGATGGTGTCTCCTGTTCGGTCTGCCATCAAGTATCAGGAACCGGCCTGGGCACCGATGCGACCTTCAATGGCAACGTAGCCATCGCCGAACCAACGGGCAAAGAGATGCGGCCGGAATATGGGCCGTTCGACGTCGATCATGGTCACCAGCGCGTCATGCAGTCTTCGACCGGCGGCTTTCTTCCCGTCCACGCCGACCATATTCGCGATGCGGGCCTGTGCGGGTCCTGCCATACCCTCTACACCGACGCGCTCGGGCCGGGCGGCAAGAAGTTAAGCCGGTTTCCCGAGCAGATGCCGTACAAGGAGTGGCAGCACAGCAGCTACGCGACCCGGCAGACCTGCCAGGCCTGCCACATGCCGGTAATCAACGAAGCAGTGGCCGTCACGGCGCTCTATGGGCCGCTGCGGCAGGGAGCGCGGCGCCATGTCTTTGTCGGCGGAAACTTTGTCATGGAAGGGATGCTCAAGGATCATCGCGACGAGCTGAGCGTCGAAGCGCTGCCAGAGGAGATGGACGCTGCGATGCAGCGCACCACAGAGTTCCTCCGCACGCAGGCCGCGAAGGTGACCATTCGCACCGTCTCCACCACCCAAGGCAGTGTTACAGCGGATGTACTGGTAGAAAATCTCTCTGGCCATAAGCTGCCCACCGCCTATCCCTCGCGCCGAGCGTGGCTCCATGTCACCATCCGCGACAGCAGCGGACGCGCGATCTTCGAGTCGGGCGCGTTACATCCTGATGGCTCCATCGAAGGCAATGACAATGACCAGGACCCCTTGCGCTTCGAACCGCATTACAGCGAGATCACCAGCCCGCAGCAGGTAGAGATCTACGAGCCGATCCTGGGGGATGCGCAGGGCAAGGTCACCACCGGGCTGCTGAGCACAGTCGGCTACCTCAAGGACAACCGGCTGCTCCCCAGTGGCTTCGACAAGCGCACGGCAGATAAAGATGTCGCAGTTGTTGGCAGCGCAGCGCAGGATCCGGGCTTTACCGACAGGGGCAGCACAGTGCGCTACTCCGTATCGACGGGAGGCGCTTCGGGACCATTCTCCGTCGAAGCAGAACTCTGGTACCAGCCCATCGGCTATAGGTGGGCGCATAACCTGGCACCGTACCCCGCCCAGGAGCCGCAGCGCATGGTGCGGTACTACGAAGCAGCCGCAGGACGCTCGGCAATCATTCTGGCCAAGGCAGAGACGAAGCAATAGAAACCAAACTTCTGCCATCCTGAGCGAAGCGAAGTACCTGCATTCCGTCGCGCAACAAACCCAATCATGTCATCCCGACCGTAGCGGCGCAGCCCGCGCAGCGGAGGGATCTGCTGTTCTTCGGGCAGTCGCAGAAAGCACATCCCTCCACTCCGCTGCGCTACGGTCGGGATGACAGGAATACTGGCGGTTCACTGCCGTCGTCTGCCTTTGCCTGCCCTTCCTCTGTCGTCGTCGCCCAGTCCCTCACTGCTCGCATCGCAATTGATCCTCCACCGTCTCCCGCCGCCGCACCAGCCGGGCTCGCTTCCCTTCCACTATCACCTCAGCCGCGCGACCACGTGTGTTGTAGTTCGACGCCAACGACATGCCGTAGGCTCCTGCGTCCAGCACCGCGACCAGCGCGCCCGGTGCAACCGATGCCATCGTCCGGTCGCGCGCGAAGAAGTCGCCCGTCTCGCACACCGGCCCCACCACATCCATCGCCGCCACCTCGGACCGCTGTGCAACGGGCACAATCTCGTGGTGTGCTCCGTAGAGTGCCGGGCGAATTAGATCGTTCATGCCAGCGTCTGTAATCAGAAATTCCTTCTCGCCGTTCCGCTTGCGGTAGAGCACGCGTGTCACCAGCGCGCCTGCCTGCGCCACCAGAAAGCGGCCCGGCTCCAACAGCAGCCGTACCTTCAATCCCCGCAGTCCGTCGCGCAATGCGCTGGCATACGCTGCCACCTCCTGCGCCGGGTCGAAGCTCGCGGCTTCGGAGGTATCTGGATTCAGCGGCAACTGGTAGTCGATGCCCAGTCCACCCCCAGCATCCACGAAGCGAATTTTGATTCCGTCGCCAGCCAGCTCGCCCACCAGCGCGCGCACCCGCTCCAGCGCCGCGCCAAACGGCGCCGCACTGCGTATCTGCGAGCCGATGTGCACGCTGACCCCAATCGGCTCCAGCCACTTGCTCTGCGCCGCCACGCCATACACCGCGCGCGCCGCCGCGATGTCGATGCCGAATTTGTGCTCGCGCAGACCAGTGGAGATGTAGGGATGGGTCTCGGCAAAGACGTCCGGGTTCACACGCAGCGCGATACGCGCCTTCCTGCGGAGCTTGGCCGCTCGCTCACTCAACAGCTCCAGCTCCTGCTCACTCTCTCCGTTGAACAGCAAAATACCCGCACGCAGCGCCAGGTCCATCTCGTCCGCCGTCTTGCCCACGCCGGAGTAGACAGTCCGTGCCAGCGCACGACGGTCCGCAGCGCGCACTCGCTCCAGTTCCCCGCCGGAAACGATGTCAAAGCCAGCGCCCTCGCGTGCGATCACACGTAGCAGTGACAGGTTCGAATTTGCCTTCACCGCGTAGCAGATCAGTGCCTTACTTCCGGCGAAGTGCCGGCCGAACAATGCCAGCCTCTGCCGCACCTGCGTAGCGCTGTAGCAGTAGAGCGGGGTGCCGTAGCGGTCCGCCAATCGCTCGATCGACGCGCCGTCGCAGTAGAGCTGACTGTCTTTGTAGTGAAAGGGGCGCGCGGCGATACGCTCAGGCTTCCGTGGCAATGCAGATCCTCGCGTCCGTTAGAGCAATTTTCCTGATCCTGTGGAGTGCGGAGACAAGCTCGGCGTGGCCTTTCCTCAAAGAAAGGCCACAATAGAAGTCCCTGGTCCCTATGCACCTGCAGGAAAGTTGCTCTGGCAGTGCTCTCATCTTGCCACAGCCCATCGTTATAGGCGTGCGTCGAGAAAGCCGCGTATCAGCGGACCCACTGTCTCTGGCTGTTCATAAGGCGCATAGTGGCCCATCTCCTGCAGCGGAAAGTAGGCCGCCCCGGGCACCATGTCTGCCAGCTCGCGCAACTCTGCCGGCGTGGACACGCGGTCCAGCATGCCCGCCAGCACCGCAGTGGGGACGTTGATAGTGGCGGCGGTAGAGCGCGAGTCCGGCCGGGCAGCCAGCGCGCGCTGGATTGCGATTGCCGAGGCCGCCGGCATGCGCTCCATCATTGCGCGCAGACGGCTGACCATCTGCGGATCCCGCTCTCGCGCAGGCTCCCCCACCAGCGACTGCAACATCGCATCGAAGAATCCAGCAGTCCCGTTGGTCTCGATGCCGGCGATGGTCTGCGCACGCATGCGACTTCCTTCTTCGGAGTCGGCATGTGGCTTGGCGCTGCAGATCACCAGCGCCCGCATACGCCCGGGAGCCTGCCGCCACAACTCGTACAGCAGATATCCGCCGATGGAGCAGCCACAGAAGATGGCGCTATCGATGCCACGCTCTTCGAGCAGGCGCAGCACATCTGCAGCCATGGATTGCATACTCAGCGGCTCGCCGCGCCACACATATTTGCCATGCCCGGGCAGGTCCGGAAGCAGGAGGCGATACTCCTCGGAAAGCACGTCCGCAACTGGCAGCCAGAAGTGATGATCGACGGGAGTGGGATGAAGCAGCACAAGCCACGGCTTTGCGCCTGCATCCGCGCCGTGTTCCGTCCAGTGCAGGCCAGCCGTCATCGTTGGCCAGTCTAGCCCTGTGATGGTGGCGGCGATGCCGTAGTGTAGGCCGCGTTCGGCAGCAGCAGCGGCTCTTCGGGCGCCGCAACCCACAGCACGATGTAAAGAATCAGCCCGACGCCAGTGAAGCAGGCCAGCAGCACGAAGACAACGCGGACCAACGTCGTGTCCCAGCCGTAGGCCACCGCAACACCCTGGCAGACTCCAGCGATCATCCGCCCCATGCGCGGCCGCGTCAGCCTGCGCTGCGCAGCCGAGGGTGGCACTGCATACGAACCCTGAAATGCTCCGCCGACTGCGTGGCCGCAGTTGGGGCAGTGCCTTGCATCCATCGCTACCGGTTTTCCGCAACTGCTGCAGTAATACGCCATCGCTCACCCCAACCATCGCACTTAGCAAATAGACGCAATCGGGTGCGCTCCGGTTCCAGCAAAACGCGCGCATGAGTTCGAAAACCCATTTGCCAGGGAGAGTCCTTCGTCTCCGCTGTTCAACCTTTGTAAGGCGACCTCAAGTAGCGCTTCGCCTCGGCAGCTTCCGGACTGTCCCCCAGCGCCAGCACCTTGCGATACGCATCTTCTGCCTGGCTGCGCATCCCGAGCAGGTCATACTCCTGGCCGGCACCTAATTGCGCGCGCCGCTGCAGGTCCGGGCTGATGGTGGGCTGGGCCAGCGCCTGTTCATAAGCCTCCGCCGCAGCTGCCGCCTGCTGCTGACCGCTTAGCGTATCGGCGAGGCCATACCAGGGCAGCTCCAGGTGTGCGTTGACAAAGAAGCCGGGGTGCGTAGCCTCTGCCAGCATGGAACGATAGAGCCCGATGGCCTCCTGTGCCTTGCCTGCATCCTTGCGCAGATTCGCCGCCTCCAGCCAGAAGAGAAAGTTCTTCGGGTACTGCCGCTTCTCCGAATCATTCCACCGTGCGGCCTCGCCATAGTCCGCCTCTCTGCGAAGGAAGAGCGCAAGCGCCGTCCGCGCTTCGACCGAGGTCGTCACGCCGTGTTCGGCATCGTCACGCAGCAGGGTGAGCCCCTTTTCCTTGCTGCCATGAATGCCTGCCAGCCCCGCCACCAGCTTGATCGGGCCAGGAAGCGAGCCCACCACATACTGATGGACCCCCACTACCAGCTCCGCATCCACGTAGTCCGGATCTAGCGCCAGTACGCGGTCGTTGTCGCTACGCGCCTGCAGGGCCAGTCGGAGCGCGGGTAGAAATGAGCGCTCCACCAGGCCCATGTAGGTAGCCTTCAGACTCTTTGCCCAGCCACGCGCATAGAGCGCATCCACATTCTTCGGATCGGCTTTCAACTGCGCTTCCGCAAGGGTCAGCACCTTCTCTGCAAGGGCATCGATGCGGGCCGTGAACTCCTTGTCCGCTGCAACCTGGTGCTTGCCGGTCAGGAAGCCATCATGCGCGTAGAGCGTGGTGTCCAGCAGGTCAAGGTTATAAAGCTGGTGAAACAGCACTGTCTCCAGTACATAGTCGGCGGCCAGGGGATCGGCGGGATGCGCCGCCTGCACCTTCCGAAAGCCGCCCAGCGCGCCGTCATAGTCCAGGGTGTAGAAGCGGGCGTAGGCCGCACGCACTGCGGGGTCACGGTTCAGCGGGTTGGTGTGCACCACTTTGGCTGGAGCGGATGGGCCCTGGGCCATCGCGATCATAACGAAGCAGAGAGCCAGGCCCAGGAATCCAATACGGAAAATTTCTGACAGCAGCCCACCCCTGCCACGGGGATTGATCCTCATGCGTTGGTGCTCTCCCCGCGTACCCAACTTGGGGCACGCATGTACGCCCATCATGCTAGACCATCCATGCCACAGGCGGGGCGATGCATCCGGGCCTCAGCTTGCCGGATCACAGCGGAACAGGTGGTGCATGGGACCGCGCCCGCGGCCGACTGGATAGGCTGCCCGCAGCGCGGCCGTCACATACTGTTTCGCGGCGGAGACGGCGTCCATGCCGTCAAGACCGGCTACCAACGCGGCGACCAACGCGCTGGAGAAGGCGCAACCGGTTCCGTGGGTAGACGTGGTCTCAACCCGCTCTCCCGGGAGCCAGCTTCCCTCTCCCTCTGCCAGCAACACATAGTCATCGGGACGCTCGAGATGGCCTCCCGTAACCACGATGTTCAGATTCGAGTTTCCCATTGCTGTAGCCAGCTCCGCCAGCTTCGCCGCCGCCCCTGACACCTGCTCCCGGCTGCGTACCTCCATGCCGGTCAGAGCAGCGAGCTCATCCAGGTTTGGAGTGATCCAACCCACGCTGCCCAGCAGCCGCTCGCGAAGCATCGTCTCGCCCTCCCGGTCCAGCAGCATGAAGCTGGAGCTGGAGCGGATCACTGGGTCAAGGACTGTGTTGGCCCGAAGCCCAGGTGAGCGGCGCAGGAAGCCGTCGACCACTGCCACCAGCTCGCTTCGGCACAGCATGCCGACTTTCACCCCGGCCAGGGTCACATCCTCCGCCAGGCATTCCAGTGTCTGGCGCAGCATGGACGCGGCCACCGGCTCAACCGCGCGTACGCCCTGGGTCGACTGCACCGTCAGCGCTGTAATGGCCGCAACACCATAGACGCCGTGCGCTGCGAAAGTCTTAAGGTCGGCCGTGACGCCGGCGCCTGAGGAGGGGTCAAAGCCAGCGATGGTCAGGCATACGGGTCGTGAATGTGTCGGTTGAAGTTCGGGCAGGCGCATGACTCATTCTGCGCCAACGATGGAGTGCGGAACCCGCTCACACTGAATCGAATAGGGTTGCCCAAAATATGCGATTTTTAATCGCCAGTACCATAGTCCGTGGTCACCTGGCGAAGAAAATCAGTGCGGAATATCCGGGAAATGTTTGCTTTTCTGATTCCGGCCTCCGTAGAATACAGCAAGTTGCCTATGCGAACTGTCATAACCAATACGAATCGCTCTCTACGATTTCCTATCGTTGCTGGCGCGATCCTGGCCACGACACTCTTCATGTGCGCGCACCCTGGCAAGGCTGTGCACTCCACGGTGTCCGGCACGGCGGCCAGCAAGGTAACGGCCACGGCGCCGGTGGTGAACCGGCAGCACTGGTACCAGTTCGGCCGCGCCTCCTGGTACGGCCACGCGCTGCAGGGCATGCCCACTGCCAGCGGCGAAGCCTACGACATGAACGCACTCACATGCGCACACCGCTATCTGCCTCTGGGCTCTCTGGTGCGCGTCACCAACCTGCGCAATCACCGTTCCCTGGTGGTGCGAGTGAACGATCGCGGCCCATTCCTTGAAACCCGAGTGGTGGATCTCTCCTATGCCGCAGCGCAGCGGCTGGGCTTCAGCCAGCGCGGCACGGTGAAGGTGCGGCTCGATCTGGTAGACGCGAAGCCTTCCCGCACAGAAGTCGCCTTGCTGACGACCCCGAACCATCCTTAGAACGGCAGTCTCGACCAGCAATCCTTTGCTCATCGATCGCGCCATTCGTAACGCGGACCGCGCGATGGGTGTAGGTTGCCGACTTCGGCAGGCTTGGCTCGCCCTCAAAGTCGATCCTGTCATGATCGTTCCCTTTTGGGAAAGCGTCCCCACAGCAGCGATAGAATCAAGCAAGCCATGCCGACTGGTCTACCGCCCTCAACCCGCGACCAACTCGACCAACTCATTGTTGCCCTGGACTTCTCCGATGCGAAGGCGGCACTCGGCTGTGCAGATGCGCTCGACGGACTGGTCCGCTGGTACAAGGTTGGGTTGCAGCTATATCTCGCAGCGGGCCCGGATATCGTCACCGCGTTGAAGGACCGCGGCCACTCGATCTTCCTGGACCTCAAGCTGCACGACATCCCCAACACGGTTGCCGCCGCCGTGCGTGCGCTCGCGCCGCTCGCTCCTGACCTGCTTACCGTTCATGCGTTGGGTGGATCCACGATGCTGGCCGCTGCACAAGAGGCGGCCGCGGGGCTGCCCCATCCGCCGCGCCTGCTTGCGGTAACAGTGCTCACCAGCATGGATGCCCCTGCACTGGCCGAGATAGGGCTTACGGCTAAGCCTACCGAACAAGTCCTGCGCCTGGGCAGGCTGGCGCAGGCATCCGGCATCGACGGTCTGGTCTGCTCGCCCGAAGAAGCAGCCGCACTTCGCCGCGAGATGCCGCAGATGCTGCTGGTGACACCCGGCATCCGACCCGCAGGCGCCACTGCTGGCGACCAGCGGCGCATCGCGACTCCGGCCTCCGCACTCTCCGCCGGTGCCAGCATGCTGGTTGTCGGGAGGCCCATCACGGCCGCCCCGGACCCGCGCCATGCAGCCGAGAGCATCCTTGCGGAGATGGCTGGAGAACCTGCGGAACGCGAAAAAAGTCCGTAGATTCGGATCGTCGGTTCGAAGGGGACTGGGAGGGTAGGAGAACCTTCGAACTACTGCCGTGGGCCGCGCAAGACAAAGAGCCCGGCACAGTGGCCGGGCTCTTGTTTGGAACTGCTGCGGTGTCTTAGAGCTTCTCGTGGAATTCGCATGCGGAGCAGGAGATGTACACTCCGCCCGGCGCGCCGCGCTCCCGATCCTTGACGCGCTTGACGATGCGCGTGGGCTTGCTGCACTTGGGACAGTTCGTGCTCTTGGTGGTGTCCATCATCTTCTTCCGATCTGCTGTCTTGGCTATCTTGGCCATACTCTATTGTAACTCCTCGGCAACGAAACTTCCGGCGCGCTGCTTCAACATGCCAGGACGCAACGCGCAAAAGCGTTGGCGGCAAGAACCCTGCATCTTTGTAAACAATTGAGCAGTGGGATCAGGCTGAAGGCGGCGTACCGCTCCTGCAAGTGTACACGAGCAGCGCGGCTCTTCAGTGACTGGAAGAGTGAGCGGAGCCCGAGTCGACAGGCTGAGAAGACGGAGCAATCTGCGGGTGAGCAGGGGCCTGCGGCCGCGGAGAATCCTTGGGTATTTGAATCGGCTGCACCTGCCCTGGCAGCTCCTCCCCGGGCAGACGCAGCGAAGGCGCTGTGCGACGCGTCTCTCCATCCGCGGAGGTCTTTGCATCGCCCAGGCTCACCTCATGCGTGTCGGTCTTCCCGAGGTAGCCGCCAGTCTCATCCTGGTTGCGTACTACCAGGTCGGCGCCTACAGCGCTGGACTCCACCTGCACCACGCGATTGCCCTGGAAGCGCACGAACTGCGTCACTTCTGGCGCTTCGCCGTAGATCCATTCCTCGAACGGCTGCCCGTCCTTCTCCTCGCGCACCTTCTTGCCTGGCGAGCCCAGCGCATACACCACCATCTTGCGATCCATGCCCACCAACACCTGATGGGCCAGGATGGCCTCCTTCAGTTTCGGTGGCAGCGTGTCGGTGTAGGCCTCGATGGGCGTCTTCACGCTGAAGTCGATCACTGGTTGAATCAGCGCCTTTACCTGGTCTGCAGTCATCTCCGGCACACACTTCTCAAAGACCAGATTCAGCCGGGAACCTACCGGATCCTGGCCATCGTCCCGCGCCAGCGGAACCGACCCGCCCGCAGCGCCAATCTGAATATGCCGCAGATACTTGTGCTTGCGGTCGGGGCCGCCATTGAACTCGAAGACGATCCGGCTCCCCTCGATCTTGATGTCGGAGATCACCATCCGGTCGCCGGGCTTGGAGCTGATGCCTTTCCTCTGCAGCATCTCCTCGTAATCCATCCCCTCGGGCCGTAGCGCCCCATTGGCATGCAGCGTCAAGCCCTTCGGGTCCAGCGGCAATGGACGCCGGGCAAAGCCCTGTTCGGCGGTAAAGGCGGTGATCAGCTCACGATGGCCCCGCGGCGTCAGCTTTACCGTGTCCAGCTTCACATCGGTAGATTTGAAGGGAATCTGCTGCTGGTGCTCCGACTGAACCACGAACACATCCGCCTGAGCTGAATTCTTGCCGGAATCCGCGCTTTGTCCCCAGCAGGCAGCCATCCCCAGCGAGGATGTCAGGACCAGCGACGCGATGGTCTTCCGCAATGTGTGCCGAGAGCCCACGGAGAAACCTCGAATGCTCGAATGATGCGCTTCTTGCGTCCCCATTGACAAGTGAGAGCGACGACCGCGCTGCAAATGAGATGCCCGCCGGGCCGGGGAATTACCGATATGGTCTGATTCGCTGTGGTCTGACTGAAGCTGCAGCTCAGTCCGGCATGGGGCTATCCGCAACTACGGGCGGGGGAGCCGGCCCAGCGGGAGAGACACTGCCGATCTGCACCAGCCGCGCGCCTGCTGGTTCAACCACAGGGCCCATGGCTACCTCATGCTGCCGGCGCGCCATCGCGTCCACGTCGACTGGAATACCCGCCGCGATGATTTCGGGGTGGGAATAGCGCGCTGCGTACTCGCGGGTGGTGCGCAGGGTTAGCCATATGCCCAGACCCAGCAGCACCAGCAGTGCAATCCCGCTACCTTCCGGACCATAGTCGCCGCCAGTAATGAAGTCCGGACCCAGCGCTACTGTCTGCACCACTGGAGTAAAGCCGCTGGCACCGTGGCCAATCCCACTCACCGGCAGCCCGAACAGGGGCCCCATCGCCGCATTCCAGGCGAAGTGCAATCCCCAGGGCAGCCACAGAGCGCGCGTCCGTAGATAGGCGATACACAGGATGAGGCTCAGCAGGAAGAGGGTGACAATGGCGGAGCGCGGCATCTCCGGGTCGTACTCCACCACCACGAAACAGATGGAGATGAACACGGTGCCCAGGGTTGTACCGATCGAGTCCATCAGCCGCTGGAAGGGATAGCCGCGAAAGACCAGCTCGGTGCATAGCGCGGAGATGAGCAACACCGCTAAGTTCAGGGTCAGCAGAAACCATTGATGCGGTGCCGTCCACAAGCGTGCGTTCAGGCCGCCGATGAAGACCGACGGCAGCACGATGACCAGCATCAGTCCCCAACCCACGGCAGCGCCGATGCCAAACTCACGCCCCACACCCGGCCGCGAGACCAGTCCCAGGGCGCGGCGTGGCTCGCGTTGCCGCGAAAAGCCGACGGCCAATGCGCTGAAGCCAAGCAGCAGAAGGAACAGCAGGATCAGCCGATCGATCAGCAGCAGCCAGTCACCAGAGCTGAAACCACTGGCGGCATGGCGCGCGATGGTCTGCGCGACGTAGACGTACATCAGAGCCAGCACAAAGGCAATAAAGGAGCGCAGCCGCGAGGGATGAGGGTAGGCAGCGGGCGCGATGGGTAAGGGGGTAGACACGAAAGCATTTTTCCTGACGCTGTGATGAAGCGGAGTGGATCTCGGACTGGCCTGCGCTCGAAGAATGGCCATACTCGCATCTGCCGGCCCGTCTCCGCCTACAGGCAAATGTTCTATTCGGTGTAGAACTGCGCGATGTTGCGGAACTTTTCGCGCCGCGTGGCCAGTCGCGCCTCCGGTGCCATCGACCGCAACTCGGCCAGGTGCCAGGCCAGCTTCTCATCCAGCATCATCGCAGCAGCCTCGGGGTCCAGATGAGCGCCACCCGGTGGCTCGGGCACCACGTCATCCACACAGCCCAGCGCCATCACGTCTTCCGACGTCGTCTTCAATGCCTCCGCTGCCTGCGCGCGCTTGGAGGCATCGCGCCACATGATGGACGCGCAGCCCTCCGGCGAGATCACGGAGTACACGGCGTTCTCCAGCATCAGGACGCGATCGGCCACCGCCAGCGCGAGCGCCCCGCCAGAGCCGCCTTCGCCGGTGACCGTGGCAATGGTCGGCACCGTCAGCCGGGACATCTCGATCAGATTGCGCGCAATCGCCTCGCCCTGCCCGCGCTCCTCCGCGCCCAGCCCGGGATTCGCGCCCAGCAAGTCGATGAAGGTGAAGATGGGCCGCTCAAACTTCTCCGCGATGCGCATCACCCGCAGCGCCTTGCGGTATCCCTCCGGATTCGGCAGGCCAAAGTTGCAGCGCACATTTTCCTTGGTGCTGCGCCCCTTCACGTTGGAGACCACCAGCACCTCTTCACCATGGAAGCGCGCCATGCTGCACTGCAATGCGGGGTCGTCGGCAAAGCCACGGTCCCCATGGATCTCGCTCAAGTCGGTGAAGATCAAGCGGATGAAGTCCATGGGATAGGGCCGTTGCGGATGCCGCGCCAGCTCCGTCTTCTGCCAGGCATTCAAGCCCGACCGGTGGGTGGCTGCATAACGCGGTTCCGCTCGGCCTTCCGGCTGCTCACTCATCGGTATTGTCACTATTCCCTGGGCCACACCCTGATTGTATGGAAGCGCTCAGGGCGAGACAAATCATTCCGCAGACGCAGCCAAACTCGACACATTTTCCGCAGACCGCGCCGCGGGCATGCGGTCTCCCGGCAGAAACCAGTCGCGCAGGCCGGAGCGCATCGCATCCTTAAGCCGGTTGGTGGGAAAGGCCAGCAGCACGCCGAAGGCAATCGCAGTGAACAGCATGGCCAGTTTGGCGACCACGCTGGCGTGGTTATAGGGCACCACCGCCGCAATCAGCACATAGAGCGGAAAGTGCACCAGGTAAAGCGGGAAGGTGCCCTCCGCCAATACCCTCATCACCCGCGGCCAGCGTGCGCGCGATGGCACACGCAGGCCATCGACAGCGACCAGCAGCCACAGCATGAGGAACGCTGCCGGGATGCCGACGCGGTAGTAGTCCAGCATCCAGTGCAGATTCGGCGGCTGATGATGATGCGCCAGCGCAAGGCGTGCCACGGCCTGCTTGCCGGCGAACAGCCCCGCCACCACAGGCCACCACAGCAGCAATCCCGCAGCAGCTATCGCGGCAAAGGCAAGGTGAACGCGTGCCCGCCGCGGGCGCAATACCAGCCGCTCGTAGAGTTCATAGAGCACGCAACCCAGCACCCACAACGGCAGCAACAGCGCGATGTGCGCGCCGCCCAGCGCGATCAGCGCCACAGCACTTACCCAACGCCACGCTCCGCGCAGATAGAAAGCGCACCCGTAGATGGCGTAGTACAAGCATTCGTACGACAGCGACCAGAAGGGGCCGTTCGAGAACAGCGTCGTATTGCGCTGCCAGAACTGCGAGGTAAACAGCAGGTTCTGCACCAGCCGCTGCACGGGGTGATCCATGAACGCGCCCCAACTCGCCAGATAATAGGCGCGGTTGGCATGCACCGCAATCCAGTCTGCCAGCACCGTGAACAACACCGCAGGCAGCACGACGGAGTAGATACGCGAGACACGATCGATCCAGTACTCGCCCAGCCGCGCGTACTTGAGCCGGGTGACGTAGCGGATCACAAAGCCGGAGAGCACGAAGAAGATGCCGACCGACTCCACCGCATGGCTCGTCCAATCGGTCCACCCGGTCGAGAAAAATTTCTGCGTCAGGTGACCCACGGCCACCGTGACTGAAGCGCCAAAACGCACAACGTCCAGCAGCAGCGAAGAGGAGGCGGGGAGTCTGCGCGTCGAGGAGCTCGACACCGCGTGCGGCATGGCGACAGTCTACGCTATGGACGGCCCTACTCGATGGGCTGCACGTGCCCTACTCGATCGCCTGCACAGCACCGCGCCCTAGCAGCCCCTCCGCACGCTCGATGAAGACGCGGTCCGCGCCCACGGTGAAGCCCTCCGGCTCCAGCATCACGACAAACTCGCCGCGCTGCTCCAGGTTGATCATCAGCTTGCCCGGCCCCGGCGCCTCCTGAATCATGGCATGCAGGGACAGCAGCGTCTGATCTGTCGCCCGGTTCAACGTAACTTTGATGCGAACATTCTGCGGCAGCCTGACCTTCACGTCTTCCAGCGCCTGGATGGACGAAACGGCCAGCTTCGGCGCAGCATCTTCCTCCGCGCGTAGCTGCCCGCGCACCAGCACCGGCACATCAATCTTCAACGACTCCGCCAGCTTGGGATAGTCCTTGGGAAAGCAGATGAGGTCGATCTTGCCAACCGTATCTTCGAGGCAGGCCTGCGCGTACAGCTCGCCAGAGCGCTTGGACTTGGCCACCTTCAGGCCGACGATCACGCCAGCAATGGCGATGTCGTTCTCTGGCTGCTGTTGTCCGCGGCGCGTGGGCGGCGGCGCAGGCTTCATCTCGAGCGCGTCCGCCGTGCTGACGGCTTTCAGGTTCTTGATCTTGTCTGCATACTTCTCCATGGGATGTCCGGAGACGAAGAAGCCCAGTACGTCCTTCTCCGATTGCAGCCGTTGATTCTCATCCCAGTCCGGAACGTTGGGCAGCGGATCGTCGCCATGCGCCGCCGGCGCAGGTGCATCTTCGAAGATTGCACCCAGCCCGCCGAACAGTCCATGCTGCCCCGCCGCCAGGTCGCGCTGCGACTTCTGCGCGCGCTCCATCGCCTTATCCACGGCAGCAATCAATTGCGAGCGGCGCCCGAAGCTGTCCAGCGCGCCTGCCTTGATCAGCGATTCAATCACCCGCTTGTTGAGCAGGCGCAGATCGACCAGCTCACAGAACTCCCACAATGAGCGGAAGCCGCGCTGCTCCTCTGCCTGCAGTTTGGCTCGTGCCGTCAGAATGGAGTCGATCGCGTTGCGGCCCACGTTCTTGATCGCGGTAAGCCCGAAGCGGATGACCTTCTGGTCGGGTGTAAAGTCCGCATCGGATATCTGCACGTTCGGCGGCTCGACAGCGATCGCCATCTCGCGGCACTCGCTGATGTACTTGACGACGTTCTCGGGCTTCGAAATTTCGCTGGTCAGCAGCGAGGCCATGAACTCGATCGGGTAGTGCGTCTTCAGATAGGCGGTGTGATACGCCAGCAGCGCATAGGCCGCCGAGTGTGACTTGTTGAAGCCGTAGCCGGCGAACTGCTCCATCAGGTCGAAGATGCGCGTGGCCTTCTCCTTGGGATGCTTGCGCTGCTGCGCGCCAGTCGCAAAGCGCTCGCGCTGCTTGGCCATCTCCGCCGCGTCCTTCTTGCCCATGGCGCGGCGTAGCAGATCGGCTTCGCCCAGCGAGTAGCCAGCGAGCACGTTCGCGATCTGCATCACCTGCTCCTGGTACACGATCACGCCCAGCGTCTCGCGCAGCAGCGTTTCGAGCTCCGGCAGCTCGTACTCCACCTTGCGCCGCCCCCACTTGCGCTCGATGAAGTCGTCGATCATGCCACCCTGTATCGGACCAGGCCGATACAGCGCGTTGAGGGCAGTCAAGTCTTCCACGCTGGTGGGCCGGTAGCGGCGCAGCACATCGCGCATGCCGCCGGATTCAAACTGGAAGACGCCCGAGGTCAGCGCCTTGTGGAAGACATCCTCATACGTCTTCTGATCGTCGAGCGGAATGGTCGCCATATCGACTTCGACCGATTGGTTGCGGCGAATCAGTTTCAGGGAATCGTCGATTACGGTCAGCGTGGTCAGCCCAAGGAAGTCCATCTTGAGCAGGCCCATCTTCTCGATCGCCTTCATGTCATAGGCGGTGACGATCTCCTCGTTCTTGGAGCGGCTCAGTGGTACTAGCTCGGTAAGTGGCCCGGGCGCAATCACTACTCCGGCGGCGTGCACGCCGGCCCCACGCACCAGCCCTTCCAGCTTGCGCGCCGTGTCCACCAGTTCACGCACAAGTGGGTCCGCATCATACGCGGCCTGCATCTGGTGCGAGTCCTTGAGTGCCTGCTCAATGGTGATGCCGATGGTGGCGGGCACCAGCTTGGCGATACGATCCACGTCACCATACGGCATGTCGAGCGCGCGGCCCACATCCTTGATCGCGGCCTTCGCTGCCATGGTGTTAAAGGTGATGATCTGCGCCACCTGCTCGCGGCCATACTTGCGCGTGACGTAGTCGATCACTTCGCCGCGGCGGTTCATGCAGAAGTCAATATCGATGTCCGGCATCGACACGCGCTCCGGATTGAGGAAGCGTTCGAAGAGCAACTCATTCTGCAGCGGATCGATATCCGTGATCTCCATCACGTAAGCCACCAGCGATCCGGCCGCGGAGCCGCGCCCTGGCCCCACCGGGATGTTCTGCTCCTTCGCATAGCGGATGAAGTCCCACACGATCAGGAAGTAGCCAGGGAACTTCATCTGCTTGATGCATTCGATCTCGCGCTCCAGCCGCTCGCGGTAGTCGGACTCCGTCTTGCGCAGCAGGCCGCGGTCCTTCAGGTGCTTCACCGCAGAGTGCAGCCGCTTCTGAAACCCTTCGCGGCACACCTGCTCGAAGTAGCTGTCGATGGTGTGACCCGGCGGCACAGCAAACTCCGGAAAGGGATTGTCCACCTTGTTGATCTTCAACTGGCAGCGCTCGGCGAACTGCATGGTACGGCTGACTACCTCGGGCGCATGCGAGAAGACGCGCTCCATCTCCGCCGCGCTCTTGACATAGAACTGGTCTGAATCGAACTTGAAGCGCTTCGGGTCGTGAATCGATCCGGCGGTCTGCACGCACAGCAGCACCTCGTGCGCATGGTGATCGTCTTCACACAGGTAGTGGCTGTCATTGGTCGCCACCAGCGGGATGCCCAGCTCCTTCTCCATGCGGAACATATCGGCGTGAATCTTCTTCTCCAGCTCCAGGCCCTGGTCCTGAATCTCGAGGAAGAAGTTTCCCCTGCCGAAGATGTCCTGATAGCCCGCAGCAACGCTGCGCGCGGCGTCGTACTTCCCTTCCATCAGGTTCTCGCAGAACTCGCCCGCCAGGCAGCCGGAGAAGCCGATGAGCCCCTTGGCGTGCTCCGCCAGAAAGCGCTTCGAGATGCGCGGCTTGCGGTAGAAACCATGCAGCGAAGCTTCAGAAGTGATGCGCACCAGGTTGCGGTAGCCCTCTTCGTTCTCCGCCAGCACTAGCAGGTGGTTGTAGTCATCGCCCTGCGGATCGGCGCGATGGTCTTCCTTCTTGCACACATACAGCTCGCAGCCCAGGATGGGATGAATGCCGCGCGCCTTGGCCGCGTCGAAGAAGTGGACCGCGCCATAGATGTTGCCGTGATCGGTGATCGCGACAGACTTCTGCCCGACCGACTCGACATGGGCGACCAGCTTTTCCACGTCGCAGGCGCCGTCCAGCAACGAGTAGTCGGTGTGCAGATGAAGATGAGTGAACTCAGCCATGGGTATGGCTTCATTCTATTTCTCAACGGCCAGTCCGATCCCCACTCCCCTGCTGTGCGTTCCCCGTGCCGCACTGAGGAAATCGCGTACTCGTGCTGCAGCAGACAAACGACAAAGAGGCGAGCAGTTGCGCTCACCTCTTGCTGCGTCTCTCGTTCTCGGCGGACCGTTAAAGCAATTCTCCTGTAGGTGCAATCCATCGAGCAGTCGGCTCCTGTGCCGATACTCTTTTTGGCTCACAGCATCAGGAGAATTGCTCTAGCTGTGGAGTCTCAACAGGTTGTTCTGATCGAAGCCTGCTCTGCTGATGGGCGGCGACAGGCCGAGGCTAGCATGTGGTCTGTGCCAGTTGTACTGGTGGATCCATGGAGCGAGATGTTGCTCTCGTTCTTCTGAGT
>JBBRLT010000047.1:0-26399 GCA_038231235.1 Terriglobales bacterium | reverse complement strand
CAGTTCGCGGAAGCTACCATGACCCTTCGCATGCGCCTCGAATATCTTCCGGCGCAAATCGTCCTCGTAGGCTCGCGCCATATCGTCGTCGTCGCAGAGTCTCGCCTCTTCTACATTACACTATCTATAATTTTGCTCTAACAGTGCTGGCTCGTTCAGGCAGGCAGGCCGGGGCCGCCCTCGGCTGCGGTAAGGGGCCGGCTTCCCACACGACGGCGCGCCTCCCACGGGGAGCGGTGCACGATGGTGAGCTTCTCTCTTGCCAGGATCTTCCTGGCCTGGGTGCGGGCATGGCTGGCCCAGGGGCCAACCGGATCCAGCTTTAGGTACACCGACCAGTGGCGCAGTGCGCGGCGCCGCTCGCCAACCCGCTCGTAGGCGAGCGCGAGGTTGTAGTGAGCATCGGCATACTTGGGCACCAGCCGGATCGCAGTGCGGTAGGCTTCGACGGCCTCCGGCAGCCGCTCCAGCTCGTCCAGCACATTGCCAAGATCGAAGAAGGCGAGCGCGTACCCAGGATCGGAGACAGTGGCGCTGCGGTAGAGTTCTTCGGCGCGGCGGAAGGCGCGGCGGTTGTAGCAGATGGTGCCGAGGTTGATGGCGGAAGGGGCGTGGTGGGGATCCAGCCGCATCACCATCTCGTAAATCTCGGCGGCCGGGTCCAGCTCGCTCTTTTCTTCGAGCTGCACTGCCTGCATGAAGAGCGCGGAGATGCGCACCTCCAGCGCCTGAGGATTGGCGGTGACGCTGCCCAGCTCGGCAGTCTGGCCCGGGGCGGGTGCGTCGAAGTCGAGAACAAACTGGCGCGCGATCGGCTCCATCACGGCGCCGGAGTGCCGGAAGACGACACGCGATCCGCGGCGGATGGCCGTGGCTTCCAGCAGCGGATTGCTCATGCCCGAGACAGCCTGCATGGCATCGACAGAGGCACGGATGCTAGCAACGGAAAGCCGGGTGGCACGCAGGTCGCGCAATTTGCGCAACTGCACCAGGTCTTGAAAGCTGTAGGAGTCGCCCGCTGCGACTAGGCCCGCGCGCTCCCATGCCGCTATTTGCCGGGCATGAAGGCGCAGAATACGAAGAACGTCCTGACGGCTATATCTGCTCACAGCGTCACGCTCGTCGGGTGAAACGTACCCCATCTGCTACCACATTGCTCGTCGGGCCGCCGACTCGCCGGGCTGATCGGAGCATCCCGGAAGCTACTGGGAAAACCGGCATGTCCTCATCGCGGCAACCGTACCAAGCGGCTACTGAGGTGATTATGCGGAGGGGGGCAGAGGAGCGCAAGCCGTTCAAAACAAATAGGGGAGGAAAAGCGGGTCGAAACCGCTGAAGGAACCTAACTCGGCTCCCTCCTTGCTGTCTGGCACGGAAGGAAGGTGGGATGCCGGCCGGTGAGTGGCCTGTATTGGAGCCGACGACCGGACTTGAACCGGTGACCTGCCGATTACGAATCGGCTGCTCTACCAACTGAGCTACGTCGGCCGCACTCTCCGGATTGTAGAGTATTTTCCTGTGTGTGAAGGTGACTGCAGATACCGCAGGCGAGCTTTCGCGAGCAAATTCTGGAGCCAGGCGCATCCCTATCGCGTTTTGCGGGAAGAGCCCGTGAGCTTGCTCGCTCAGCGACAAGATCCGCTGCTTTTTCGGGCGTCAGAAGGCGAAGAAAGCACGCAAGCGGGAACACGAAAAAGCCACCCGGCAACAGGGTGGCTTTTTCTTTAGGGAGAATAGTTCCAACGGAGGCAAGGCCATCAGAACTTTCTGGCGTCATAGTATGGGCGGCCTATATGGGTGTCAAGGCCAAATACTTTCTCTCTTAACTGCAAGTGCCGCAACAGTTTACGGAGTGTGATCGATTTTGCAGTGGCGCCATTTTATTTCGCTTTTCATTCGCCACAAGTCAAGTTGTGACCGCATTAAGCCTCGCTGTTTGTGAAGTTTACTTCCGGCGCTGCACCGTCTTTGGTTCAACTTCAGAATGACGACAGTCAATCCAGCGATAGCCGGAATCTGCCTGGTAACCGGGAGGTCAACGAAGGTCGAGTTTGATGAACTCCATGTCGTCAAGGGTGGAGGCGGGCTTGCCACGCAGTTTGCGGACCATCGCCCGGCCGCCGCCCAGGAAGATGCCCAGGATCAGGGCGGCGCTGCAGGCGATGAGGCAGAAGGATGCGATGCCGACCAGCAGCCGGGCCGCCTTGGTCGTCTCTGGCACATATCCCTGCGGACTGTTCCAGGTGACGGAGGCTTCGTAGTTAATCTTGTTGAGCAGGCGATGCGCGTCTGCAGCATCGATGCCACCACTCGTAACGGCCAGCAGGAGGCCGCTGCGGCGTACAGCGAGGGCCTGGGTATTGCTGCTCTCCAGCGGCCCCGTAAAAGGCTGCTGGGGCGTGTTGCCGGTCTTCAGGTAGGCCTCAACCGCTCGCTGACGCTCCGCGGCAATCTGCGGCGTAGGGTATTCGATGATGGTAAGGGTGCCCTCGCCGCTCTTCAGGCTGAAGTCGCCACTCAGCACCTCCGGGCTCCGGCTAAAGTCGATCAGAGACACTGGAAGCACCCCGCCGCTGCGCGTATAAGCCTCTGGTCCGAGCGAATATCGGGTGTGGGTGATCTCCAGGTCGGTGCGCGGCAGGAATCCCGGCAGGGACGGCGGAATTCCGGACGTCCCCATGGGGATGGGCAGTTTCGAGGCCAGCTCACGCAGCCCGGCCGCCGACATTGCGGTGAGGTGATCAAACCTGGCATCGACCAGCGTCGCGCCCTCCCAGAAGAGCACGCGCGGTCCGTTGGCTGCCGCGCCCTTGCCAATCTCCTCCGGGTGCATGCCGGGGATGCGGAAGAAGGTGTAGGCGCCGTAGGCTCCAGTGGCGTCGGCGAAGCGCATGGCGCGGATGGTGACGCTGTTGGCGCTGCTCTTGTAGGTGGCGGAGGCGAAGTCGCGGAAGCCGTACTCCACCAGCACCTGGGCGTTGCCGGGGTCTACCGTGCCTGGAGCCGTGGCCTTCTGCAGCTTGCCGGCAATCTCAAAGCCGCCAAAATCCTGGGGCAGCAGCGGCGCTGGGCCGGCTGATGCGATGCTCTTCGCAGCAGGAGCAGCTACTTGAGCGGAAGCAAGTTGGCCCGGCAGGAACTGGCACAGCAGAAGGCCGGTAGCAAGGGTTGGCAGGAAGAGGCGCAAAGGGGACAACATCTGCCTTCCAGCTTACTCTTCCAGCCGGTAGCGGGCCGCGCCAGAGAGCCGCCGGTGTGAGCCGTTTCGCAACGCGGTGCTGCGACGCTCGGCTAATTGCCCGCGCGGCCGCTGTTCTGCGCCACACGCAGACCGCTCAGTCCGCTGATGTAGCGGGCCACGCCGCGATAGAGCGACTCTGCAATGCGCTGCCGGTAGGCCGAACTGCCTAGCTGCGAGGCATCGTTGGGATTGGTGAGAAATGAGATCTCCGCCAATATGGACGGCATGTTGGCGCCGATCAGCACGACGAAGGGGGCCTTCTTCACGCCGCGGTCGCGCAGGCCCGGATTGCCCTGTTCAAGCCCGGCGTAGAGCGATCTCTCCACGTCCGTGGCAAAGGCGCGTGATTCGTCGATCTTGTCCTTCAGCGTGATCTTCTTCACCAGCCCCGACAGTTCATGCACGGACTGGTCAGAGACTGCGTTCTCACGCGCGGCTACTTCGAGCGCGTCGGGAGACGTGGTGAAGTTCAGGTAGTAAGTCTCCACTCCGCGCGCAGTGGGGTCGGAGCTGGAGTTGGCGTGGACGCTGATGAACAGATCGGCCTGCGCCTTGTTCGCGATGGCGGTGCGAGTCTCGAGAGGGATGAACGTGTCGTCGTCGCGGGTGAAGGTGACCTCCGCGCCCATGCGCTGGCGCAGCAGCTTGCCCAGGCGCAGCGCTACGTCGAGCACCACCACCTTCTCCTGAATGCCGCCCGGGCCAAGGGTGCCGGAGTCGTGGCCGCCGTGGCCGGCGTCAACCACGATGCGGCCTATCTTCAGGCCGAGCGCGCGGGTGAGTGAACGTTGGCCGTCGATCGAAGTGGCTTCGCGGGTTGACTCGGCTGCGGATTCACGCCCGCGGTCGCGCGGACGCTTCTCAGCGAGGCTGGGGGCATCGTCGTCATTCGTCGTGACTTCACCGTGTGAGGCGCGCGAGGTGGTCTTCGGCAGGCGGTTTGCGGCAACTCTGGGCGCAGGCGGGGACTCAGGCTTCGGAGTTGGCACCGTGGTTGTCCTCGAATCAGCATCTGCCGGTTCATCTGCCGGCCCGTCATCGACCGTGATGGTGGTGGGTGCGTGCTGCTGCGTGCGAACGCTGGCGGCGATGGGCTGTGTGGTGGGCTTGCGTGTTGCCCTTACGCGGTCGGGCATCGCACCCAGCGCCGCAATGTCGTGTAGTGCCTTTGCCGATGGCGTGCCGGCCTGGCTACTGGTGGGTGAGGGCTCCGGCAGTTGAGCACTGGATGCCGGCGCAGCGGGCACTGCCGCGATCTGCACTGGCGGAGCGGCCGGTTTGCTGCCGGGACGCGTGCCATGAGTGTCCCCGCCGTGAATGTCGATGATGAGGCGCCACGGGTTGGGTAGGAAGAAGGCGGAGTACTCACTGACCTGGCTCACGTCCAGCACCACGCGGGTCACATCGTTGGAGAACTGCGCCACGCGAATGCGCTCAAGAAAGCCATCGTCGGTGACGTCGACAGAGCGGCCAATCAGCTCCGGCGCGACCTTTGCGCCGTGCAGGTCAAAGTAGATGCGATCCGGATTTGGCACGCGCGCGGCTTCGTATTCCACCTGCTCCTGCAGGTCGATGGCAACGCGGGTGTAGACCGGCGTTGACCAGTGACGCACGTTGGTGACCAGCGGAAGACGGCCGTGATGCTGCTGCGCGGCGACGCGGGTCGCGCCGGTCAGCACCGGCTGGCCGGCTGCAGCATTCGCTGTCGATTGGGCCGTGGTGGGGGCCGCCGGGGCAGCAGCGGCCGGAGCTTGCGGCTCATGCTGGCGGGATGGCAGAGGAGCCGATTCCAGATGGGTCAGCTCATTATCATGCGAGACAGGGTCACGTGAGACAGGGTCATGCGAGATCGCGGCGTGCGAAGTCCGGTCGGGTGGTGTTGTCGCACCATTGCGGGATAATTCCTCTGCCTGCGAGTTGTGTGCGGCCTGCAGCACGGTGGAACGACGAGAGGTTCGCGATGCGGGTGTCGGGTCCTTCAGTACTGGAAGGTCGGCTATCTCAGTCTGTGTACTGCGGGTGTGACGAATCTCTTTAAGGCCAGCGCGCGCCTGTTCTGCCATCGGGTCTGCCGGATAGTCCCTGAGAAACTTCTGGAATGCTGCTTTCGCGGTCGCTCGATCATGCAGGTCGTGCAAGGAGATGGAGGCTTCCATCAGCAAGGCCGGCGCGCGGAAGGGGCCGCCGGGATACTGCGCGCGCAGAAACTCGCACTGCGCGATCGCATCGTGCAGTGTCTTCTCGCTGTGGAAGATGCGGCCCTCCTCGCCGAGCACTACAGCGACGGTGTCGATTGACTGCTGCGCTTTGGGGTCTGCGGGATTGGCGTGATAGACGGTGCGGTAGGCATCGAGCAGGCGCTCGTATTCACTGCGTGTGCGGTCGGCTTCGGGCCTGGCTTCAAGCGCATCGCGCATCTGCTGCGCGTGCTCGAAGGGGCTCGGCTCCGGATGCTTGCGTGCGGCATGTACGGAAGCCGCGCACAGCAACAGCGCAGCGGCGAAGATCCGGCTGCGTCGTGAGGACGAGGAGAGGGGCCGTGCCAGCATAAGGATCGACGGAGCGAGAGCAATCAGAGCACTCTTATTATAGGTGGGCTGTGCCTGCGCCCGGTCACGCGATTGCAGCGGACACCAAGAAGAACACCTGTGGTTGCGAGGAGTTTCGATGTGCGTTGTGACTCTTTATCCGAGCAGGTTGCTGACCACCTCGGGCGCGCCGGCCAAGGCAGCGTCGAGTTGCGTTGCGTCCTTGCCGCCCGCTTCGGCGAGGTCGGGCCTTCCGCCGCCGGAGCCGCCCACGCGCTGCGCGATCTGATCCACGATCCTGCCCGCCTGCACGCGGCTGGTCAGGTCCTTGGTGACGCCGACGATCAGCGCTACCTTGCCGTCTTCTGCAGCAGAGCCGAGCACGACCACGCCGGAGCCCAGCTTGTTGCGCAGATTGTCTACGAGTGTACGCATCTGTCCGCGATCGAGCGCCGTCACGCGCTGCGCCAGCACCTTGATGCCTTTGATCTCGACTGCGTGGTCGGCTGCTGTTGCAACGGAGGAGGCAGCAGACTTCATGCGTGACTGATCCAGCTCGCGGCGCAGCCGCTTGATCTCGTCCTCCTGCGCGGTGAAGCGGTGGCGCAGTGCATCCGCGGGCGCCGCATCAGACGTGCCGGCGATCTGCGCGGCCACCTGCGCGGCTTCGTAGCCGCGACGGAACTCGCCGAGCGCGCCCAGGCCGCTGACTGCTTCGACGCGACGCACTCCGGAGGAGACGCTGAATTCGCCAGTCAATTTCAGCAGGCCGATCTCTCCAGTGGCGCCGGTATGGATGCCGCCGCACAACTCAGTCGAGAAGTCGCCGATCTTCACCACGCGCACGCGCTCGCCGTACTTCTCGCCGAACAGCGCCATGGCCTTGTATTCGTTCACGGCGACGTCGATGGGCACATCTTCGAGCGTGACCACCTGCGTGTTGCCCAGCACCTGGCGGTTGACGATGTCCTCAATGTCCTGCAGCTCTTCATCGGCGACGGCCGTGAAGTGGGAGAAGTCGAAGCGCAGCCGCGATGGAGCGACCAGCGAGCCGGCCTGCTTCACGTGCGTACCCAGCACTTCGCGCAGCGCGGCGTGCAGCAGGTGAGTGCCGGTGTGGTTGCGCCGCGTGGCGTTGCGGAACTCTGCGTCGACCACGGTCTCCACGTGCATGCCGAGGGTGAGAGGCTGCTTGACCAGCACACGATGCGCACGCACGCCCTGCACCGGCAGAGTGCAGCCGAGTACTTCAGCCACGATGGTGTTGTGATCGTCCGAGCGCAGCCAGCCGTGGTCGCCTACCTGACCGCCCGAGTCAGCGTAGAACGAGGTTTGGTCGAGCACAACTTCGACCTCCTCGCCCGGCTGTGCCGAGGTCACGCCCAAGCCGTCGCGCACGATGGCGAGCACCTCGCAGTGCTGCGATTCCAGATGCTTGTAGCCTTCGAAGCTGGTCTTCGGCAGCTCGCGATAGGCGGGGCTTGCGGAGGTTTTGGAGCCGCCCTTCCAGGAGGCGCGAGCGCGTGCCTGCTCCTCCGCCCGCGCTGACTCGAAGCCCGTCAGATCGAAGTCAAGCCCCTGATCGCGTGCCGCATCCACCATGAAGTCCAGCGGCAGACCGAAGGTCTCATAGAGATGAAATGCTTTCGCACCTGAATAGGTAACTGACTTAGTGCCGTTCTTCTGCACCAGCAGTGGAGCGAAGTCCTGCTCCAGCCGAGCCAGTCCGGCCTCCATCACGCGCGCGAACTGGCGCTCCTCGGCCATCACAACTTTGCTCACACGGTCGGCGCTCTCATTCAGCTCGGGGTAGGCGCGTGCCATCTCATCGCGGACGGCGTAGACCATCTGGTGCATGAAGGGTTCGTTCTGGCCCAGCAGTCGGCCGTGGCGGATGCCACGGCGCAGAATCTTGCGCAGTACATAGCCGCGTCCTTCGTTCGACGGGTTCACGCCATCGCTAATTAGGAAAGTAGCCGCGCGGGCGTGGTCCGCGATGATGCGCAGCGATGGATTATCCAACAACGTACTAGTGAGTTGCGTTTGGAGTAGTTCGCGCTGGCCCTCGGCATAGTCCTCTGGAATTGGATCCATATACCCTGTAGGGGCAATCCGTGACCGCTGGTGCGTCTCCATCTGGCAAAGTTGCGCGGCGCACTTGATGAGCGGAACGAACAGGTCCGTCTCGAAGTTCGACAGCTTGCCTTGCATCACCGACGCCAGGCGTTCGAGGCCCGCACCGGTATCGATCGAAGGCTTGGGCAGTAGCGCGAGCTCGCCGGTGGCGCCTCGGTCGAACTGCATGAAGACCAGGTTCCATATCTCCACGTAGCGCGCATCGTCCTGACCGAAGGGGAGATCGGCGCCAGTCTCAGACGCGGCAAGGCCCATGTCGTAAAAGATCTCGGAGCAGGGGCCGCAGGGGCCGGTATCGCCCATCTGCCAGAAGTTGTCCTTCATGCCCATTTCGTGGATGCGCTCGGCGGGCACACCCTGTGCCAGCCAATAGGCGTGCGCCTCTTCATCACGCGGTACGCCGTTCTCGCCCTTGAAGATGGTGACGTAGAGGCGGTCCTTCGGCAGGCCGAACCACGCATCGGAGGTGACCAGCTCCCAGGCGTAGGCGATGGCGTCGCGCTTGAAGTAGTTGCCAAAGCTGAAGTTGCCCAGCATCTCAAAGAACGTGTGGTGGCGGCGGGTGAAGCCGACGTTTTCGAGATCGTTATGCTTGCCGCCGGCGCGTACACACTTCTGCGAACTGGTGGCGCGCTGGTAGTCGCGATGCTCCGCGCCCAGGAAGACATCCTTGAACTGGTTCATGCCCGCGTTGGTGAACAGCAACGTCGGGTCATGCGCAGGCACAAGGGAGGAGGAGTGCACGCGGCGGTGCCCCTTCTCCGCAAAAAACTTCAGGAACAGCTCGCGAATCTCAGCGCCGGAACGGACTTGCATATGCTCAAGTCTACATTTGCAGCGGCATCCAGATCTCGCCTTCGAGCGCACGGTGTGGCCTCGCTGGTAGCGTCGCCAGCTGCTTTCGACTCTCAACCATGCCAATCATGGCGCAGAGTGCGTCGAAGGCGTCCGGGGAATGTTGTGCTGCGGCGAGTACGTCGTCAGAGAGCAGTCTGAATGCCGTGCCTTCGAGATGCTTGGCGCGCGCACCTTGATCGGTAACCACAGTGCCTTTGGTGAAGATACGTGGGTAGATTTCGATCGCCATTGGGAGGCGAGGCGGATCGAAGGGCCAGATGCTGAAGCCACTCTTCTGCAGGGTGAGCAAGTGTGGCATGCCGCGCAGGGATCCGGTGCCCACCGCACCGGCTCCACCAATTTTGAACGATGAACTCGGCCATTTCCCGCTGCTCTTTCTCACCTCACACTCGGTGCTGCGGAACCCCCGGCACAGCGGCTCCCAGTGATCCAGGGGGCAAGTCCTTGCGGGCCTTCCCCAAAACGGTGGTTCGCAAGACTGAAGCCACGCGTCTCCCTGCTCCTGCGCCTGCTTCCAGAGGGCGGGCGCAGAAGTAAGTCCGCGTTGCGCTAGAAACCACGCGGGGTAGGAGAAAGAGAAATCGAATCCGGCGACAGTAGCAGGCGTATCGCGGCCCGCGGCAACGACGGCATTCACTGTTTCGGTGCCGGTCCTTTTGTTCGTCAGAGTCACGGCCCCGCGATTCCAGTCGGCCATCCAAATATGCTTGCGTTGGCTGCTTAGCCTTTTGTTGCCCGACCAGTCGATAGCAAGAATGCGGTCAGATTCCATAGGCTCCTTCTGCTGTCCTTTTGTGCATCCGGTGTTTGCGGCGATTCCTAGATACTCTGGGGTGGGGCAGGAGCGAAAGGAATCACCATGCAGTTATATCCAACGTTGGGCGTGATCAGCTGCTTTGTGTTGGTGAGTTGCGCTACGCCCGCCCGCCCGCAGGAGATTGTGAATGTGCCGCGGATAGCAGTGGATACGGATGGAGGCAGCACGGCGAAGCGGCAGTCCGGCTTTGTGGAGCGGCTGGCGCGCTACTACCACGATGACTGGTATCCGCCGCAGACTCTCGCGCCGGCTCCGGCGCCTGCGCGGCGCGGCCTGCCGTCGCCGCTCGACTCTCCTCCACTGCCCAGCTCTGACTGGGGCTATGGCGGCTCGCCGGATATTGGCGTGCCCGATGGCAACAGCTACCCGCTGATGACTGCGATCAATGGCGCTAAGTCGCGCACCAAGATCTACGGCTGGATTGAGCCTGGAGTGAATGTTTCTACGTCCGGTCATACCAATGTGCCCGAGGTTTACGACCAATATCCGAACGCGATCCACCTGGATCAGTTGCTGCTGTATGTTGAGCGTCTGCCGGATACAGTGCAGACTGCGCACTTCGATTGGGGCTATCACTTCACCGCAATTTACGGAACGAATTATCGCTACTTCACCGCCAAGGGATACTTCTCACAGCAGCTGCTGAAGTTCGACCGGAGGTACGGCGCCGAACTGCCCATCGAGTACGTCGATCTGTATTTTCCCCGCGCCGCGCATGGGCTGAACCTGCGCGTGGGGCGCTTCATCTCTGTGCCCGGCATCGAGGCGCAGTTGGCGCCGAACAACTACGTCTTCAGCCACTCCATTCTCTATTTCATCGATCCATTCACCGATACGGGAGCGATAGCGACGTTGAAGCTGTCCGATCGATGGCTGGTGCAGGCGGGAGTAACAGACGGCCACGATGTAGCGCCCTGGACCAACGATGCGCAGCCCAGTGGCACGCTATGCGCGAACTACACCACACGCAGCGTGAACGATAACTTCTATGCGTGCGCCAATGGCATCAACGATGGCGGCTATGGCTTCGACAACCTGCAGCAGTTCGATGTCACGTGGTATCACCGCTTCTCCAAGACGCTGCATATCGCCACCGAGACTTGGTACATGTATGAACACCACGTGCCGAATATAGCCGGGCGCGTGGCAAATCCGATCGCGCCAGAGCTGGGAACCTTCGGCGCGGCGTGCCGCGTAGGCCAGCTTCGCTGCACCGCCGGAGAGTACGCCATTGTCAACGATGTACAGAAAGAGCTGTCGTCGAAGGCGTTTCTATCGTTTCGCTCGGAGGTGGTGAACGATCGCCGCGGACAGCGCACGGGCTACGCGACGAAGTATTCAGAGAACACGCTCAGCTACACGCGCTGGATTGGCACCACAATACAATTGCGTCCGGAGCTGCGCTTTGAGCATGCCTACGATCTGCCGGCCTACGATGGCGGCCGCACGCACAGGCAGTTCACGGCGGCGTCGGACTTGATCTTCCACTTCTAGAGGGGCGAGATTCTTGGACAAAAAGGCCACCGTTGCCGGTGGCCTGATCGACGAATTGCAGTACAAGTGCCAGTATCTGGGCCCAGAACTTAAGCTTTGCCGCCCTTGATATCACCTAGATGGGTGAGGGCGTCGCTCGCCGACAGACGATCGGCATGCTCCTTGGTGATCTTGCGGAAGCGGACGACGCCGCTTTTATCCAGGATGAAGGTGCTGGGGTATGCGGTTTCGTGGGCACCCTCCCAGCGCAGATCGTACTTATTGGTGAAGTTGTAGTCGGGATCGATCACCAGATGAACGTTGTCGGGCAGCTTTTGCTGCTTGGTGAGGAAGTCCTTGGCGTGGCCGGCGAGATCCGCGGGCGGTCCGGGATAGATCATCAGCACCTGGGCGCCGGCCTTCTTGAAGTCATCGGCGTGGCTGATGAAGTCCTGCGCCTGCCGTGTGCAATAGGGGCACTGGTAGCCAGGAAAGCCGCGCAACACCACTAGGACGGTTTTGCCGGTCTGCTCCACCGACTGCAGGGAGACCTTGGCACCGTCGGGCGTGGCGAGGGTGAAGTCCGGCGCATGTTCACCGACATTGGGGGTTGCCGCAAGCGCAGGCAGCACGGGCAGCGCCAAAAACATTAGCGAAAGAACGAGCCGTCGGATCAAGCGATTTTCCTCACAGGTTGTGGAATTCACAGTACGACCATGCCAGTCACGTCAGCAGCCATGGAGTGCAGAGCAAAAGAATTGCAGCATGACTGTTCTTACGACTCGTGGCGGGAGAGCAGGTTACAGCAGTATTTTCGGCAGTGGGCTTTTACTCTTCGAGCGCGTCGAGATTGCCGAACTCCTCGAGCGCGGCCTCCTCAGGCATCGCTGCATCCGAGGCCACTGCGCGCAGCACCTTGAAGACAGTGGGCGGGGAGAAGCCGGCGGCGATGAGCCGACGCATGGCGCGTGCTCGCTCCTTCTTATCGTTGGGCGGCGGTATGCGCTTGCGCTCGATGTAGGCGCGGGCCAGCTGCTCCTCATCCACGGACGCATAGGCGGTATCAAGCGTCGTGTTTACCAGCTCCGGATGCACGCCTTTCTGCATCAGGCCCTGCTGCACACGGCGGCGGCCAAACTTATTGTTCTCCTGGCGCAACCGGGTGTAGTCCGCGGCGAAGCTGGCATCGTTCAGGAACTTGTACTCCTTGAGCCGCGCAATGACAGCAGCGATCTTCTGCTCGCCCACCTCGTCTGCCTCTACCCGGGTGCGCAGTTTGCGCTTGAGCTCAGCGACGGTCTGCGCGCGGCGGCCCAACGATGCGGTGGCGTAGTCGAACAGAGCCGCTTCGCTGAGCTGCTCGCGCGGCTTCTTCGGTTTGTAGGGAGGGTTCATTTCGGTTACCGGACGCGCGGGGCTGCGGCCTGTGGTCCAGAACTTTGCGTCCAGCGGTCGCACCAGGCATTCACCGTCTTGTACCAGAGCTGCGAGTTCTGCGGCTTCAGCACCCAGTGGCCCTCGTCGGGGAAGTAGAGCATCTCCGACGGCACGTTCAGGCGCTGCAGGGTGGTGAACAACTGCATGCCTTCGCTCACATCGAGGCGATAGTCCAGCTGGCTGTGTACCACCAGAGTGGGCGTCTTGAAGCGCGACGCGTACAGCATGGGCGACCAGCGCCGATAGCCCAGCCGGTTAGTCCATGGCGTGCCCTTGAACTCCCACTCGTTGAACCACAACTCGTCGCTGGTCCCGTAAGCAGATTCTGCATTGAACAGGCCGTCATGCGAGACGATGCAACGGAAGCGCTCCGTGTGGCCCAACACCCAGTTGGCCATGAAGCCACCGTAGCTGGCGCCCAGCGCGCACTCGCGGGTCTTGTCGAGAAAGGGGAAGCGCTGCTCTGCTGCATCCAGGCCGCGCATCAGATCGACGTAGGGCTTGCCGCCCCAGTCATTGTTCACTCCGTCGGTGAAGGCTTGACCATAGCCCGTAGAGCCGCGCGGGTTGACCATCACTACGGCGTAGCCATCGGCGGCCAGCAGTTCCGCGTTCCAGCGATAGCTCCAGGCGTCTCCCCATGCGCCCTGCGGGCCGCCGTGCATCAGGAACTTCACCGGATACTTTTTCTCCGAGTCGAAGCCGGGCGGCCGAATCAGGAAGCCCTCTGCTCGCGTGCCGCCAGAACCGTGAAACCAGTAGTGCTCCATCTCTGGCAGATCGAGTTGCGACAGCAGCGCATGGTTCAGCCGGGTCAGCGGCTGCTCGGCTACGCCGGCCTCTTCGGCCAGCGGTGGTTGGTAGCTGGGTCGCATGCGGCGTGTGCGCAGGGCGGGTGGTGCGACGACTTTCTTTCTGAACGGTAACGATTCTTCCACCAGGTTGAGCATGGTGATCTCTGCCGGGCGCCGCACTGTCATTCGGCTTGCAATCAGGTGGCTGCCATCCGGTGTGATGTGGAGGTCGCTGTACTCGCCGCGCCGCGCCAGGACGAAGCGTGTGCTGGAGGCGAGGTCGAGCTGGAAGATCGGGGACTCGCCCTGATCTTCCGCGGTGAAGTAGAGGCTTGCAGAATCGGGCGCCCAGGCCAGCCCATTCACCCAGCGGTCGAAGTCGCCTATGGGCTCAGTGATCTTGTGCGTGGCGCGGTCGTAGAGCGCGAGGCGAAAGCGATCACTTTCATAGCCAGCACGCGCCTGGGAGCGCCACGCGATCCACTTGCCATCCGGCGAATAGGCCGGATTGAAGTTGCCGCCGGCGCTGGTAGAGATCTTCACCGGCTTCGCTGCCGGACTCGTCAGGTCAAGCGTCCAAAGGTCAACGTGGGTGGAGAGCGCGGGCACGGGATCGGTGTTCTCTTCGAATACCAGCTCATGCCCATCTGGCGAGATGGCGTAGGGATCTGCACCCCCTACCGAGAAGGGCGGAACATCGCGTGGGTCGCCGGGGGTGAGGTCGCGCGCCGGCCCGCCATCGACGGGCTGCAGGAAGAGGTGCGAGCGCGTCTCACCGCCAAAGGCATTCCAGTGGCGATAGAGAAGATGAGTAAAGATCTGCGCCTTCACCCTGCTGTCGGCATGCTCCTTGGCGCGGTCAGCATTGCAGCTCTCCTGATCGGCATCGGCAGGCTCGGGGCTGGCAGGGCAGTCTGGATAGACAGAAGAGGTGTAGAGGATGTTTTGTCCATCGGGGGACCAGATGGCTCCATCCGCGCCCATGGCTGCGTGGGTGAGTTGTTTGCTTTCGCCGAGGTTGCCATTGTGGGGATCGAAGCTGGCGACATACACCTGCTGCACGCCATCACGGGTGCTCTGGAAGAGGATCTGCTTGCCATCGGGGGAGAAGCGTCCGCGGCCTTCGCCCGGCAGCGATGCGGTGACCGGCTTCTCTTCGACCGGGCGTGAGCCAATGCCAGTGGGCACCACCCACAGATGCGAGGTCTTGCGATTCTGCTGCAGGTCAACGTCGGTGACTGCGAAGAGTACCCAGTGGCCATCTGGCGACAGAGACAGATCGTCGAGCCGGCGCATATGCGCCAGATCGTCAAACGTCATGGGGCGGCGTACTGGCGACTGCGCCGGAATCGCAATGGGGAGCAGCAGGGCGGCGCAGAGTTGTATGAGGGAGTGGCGGAGACGCATGTCGAGCTCGCGGGGAAGAGGGTAAGGACCTCCTATCCTACCTGCTCGAGTGTGCGGCTAGTAGTGACGAAGGGCGCACCGTCTTTGCGGTTGCGCACCTTTACCTATCCGCCTGTGCGCCGTGGTTCCAAAGCGCTATTCCACCTCGCCGGTGCGGGTGATGCTCTGACAGCCGAAGCGCTGCCTTGCGGTCACCTCGATCACGTCTGTCTTCAGGGAGTTGCTGCCCGGATTGAGGATAAGGATCAGTGCCATGGCCGACCTCCAGCTTGCCTGTGGCTAGGATGCCGCCAGAGCTTTTCTGCGTGACAAAGCGTCTAATCAGGACGAGGACGCGTGGGCACGATCTTCAAGCCTGCTGCGTTCTTGAAGGAGTCTTCTGCTCGATGCGATCTGCCTTGATGCTCTCTCTGCTGCTGGCCGTTGCGCCAACTGTGTCGGCGTTGCACGCGCAGGCCACCTACACGCAGCTGCAGTCAACCGACGCGGGCTTCGGCGCGCTCGACAAGACGACCCCGGCCATTCCGCCGGAGGAGATCATCCGGAAGTTCGCCGCCAAGGAGAGCGAGTTTCGCCACGCAATCGACGGATACACCTACACCCGCACGGTCAAGATGGAAACCATCGACGATGACGGCCACCCGGACGGCGCCTACCAGCAGGTCACGGAGATCTCCTACGACACCAAAGGGGCCAAGCTGGAGCACGTCACGTTTGCCCCGGCCGACTCGCTCCAGCGCATCCAGATCAGCCCAGCCGATCTTTCCGATATTGAACACCGGCTGCCCTTTGTCCTAACCACGGAAGACCTGCCTGAGTACAACGTGAGCTACGTGGGGCGGCAGAAGGTGGATGACCTGGACACCTATGTATTCGACGTCGCGCCCAGGCAGATACTCAAGAACCACCGCTATCTGCAGGGGCGTATCTGGGTGGACCAGCGCGATCTGCAGATCGTTGTACTGAACGCGAAGAACGTTCCCGACGATCTGCGCAGGGGGCATGAGGACCTGTCGCTGCCCTTCACCACCTATCGCGAGCAGGTGGACGGCCAGTACTGGTTCCCGGTGTACAGCAAGGCAGATGGCATCCTGCACTTCTCTGGCGGCGACGGTTATCTTGCCCAGGACGTGCATGTTCGATCGCTGGTGAAGTACAGCAACTACAAGCGGTTTGGCTCCTCCATCAAGATCACGTTTGAAGGGCAGGACATCACGGGAGACCCGAAGACAGGAGACCCGAAGACAGCCGGTCAGCCCAATTCTGGTCAGCCGGGTACGGGTGAGCAGAACACCGGTCAGCCAGCGCGGCCACAACCTTCACCGGCAACGCCGCCGCATCCTTAGCGGGAAGCGCTTCGGCTGGAGCTTGAAGCAGTCCGCGTGATATGACGGATGGCGATGACGACACAAGCGAAGCAGGATCCGGCAGAGACAGCGAAGCGGCGCGCGGCGGAATGGGCGGCGGCGCAGGTCGAAGATGGCATGGCGGTGGGCCTCGGCTCGGGGTCCACCTCGGCCCTGGTGATTGACGCGGTCGGCCGCCGCGTCCAGGAAGGGCTGCGCATCGTGGCCATTGCCACCTCCGTGCAGTCGCATAAGCAGGCAGAGTCGCTCGGCATTCCGCTGACGGACTTCCATCGCCAGCCCCACCTTGACCTCACCATCGACGGCGCCGACGAGGTGCAGCGCGGCACGCTGCACCTGATCAAGGGCCACGGCGGCGCGTTGCTGCGGGAGAAGATTGTCGCCATGGCCAGCAGCCGCATGCTGGTGGCAGTCGATCCGCGCAAGCTGGTCGATACGCTGGGTTCGGTGTTCACCGTGCCGGTGGAGGTGGTGCCCTTCGGTTGGGAGACCACGGAGCGGCGCCTGCGCGACCAGGGCTTCACTACCGAGTTGCGCGTGAACGGCGATGGGGAGCCTTACGTAACCGATGGGAAACATTACATCCTGCATTGCAACCTGCCCATGGTTGCGGAGCAGGCAGCGGAGGCCTTCAAACGGACCACTGGCGTGGTGGAGCATGGACTATTTCTGGACATCGCCAGCCAGGTGGTCGTGGGCGGCGAACGGGAGATTGAGATCATCGAACGGCGCTGAACTCGGGGCTTCTGGCGCGCGGCAGATACAATCGAAGGCACACCTGCCATGCAACACGCGATTGACAATCTCCGCATTCTCTCCGCTGCCGTCGTCGATTCGCCGCTCACCATCGAGGCGGAGCGGCCCATCTCCGAGAGTGCGGCTGCACTGGTGTTTGAGACGCGGCAGCAGGTTCTGCGCATCCTGCACGGGCAGGACGACCGGCTGCTGGTGGTAGTGGGTCCCTGTTCCATCCATGACACCGATGCAGCGCTTGAATACGCGCGCCGGCTGAAGCGGGTAGCCGCGCAGCTCTCCCCGCAGATGCTGATCATCATGCGCGTGTACTTTGAGAAACCGCGCACCACCGTGGGGTGGAAGGGCCTGATCAACGATCCGCACCTGGATGAGTCCTACCGCATCAACGACGGGTTGCGCATGGCGCGCAACCTGTTGCTGGATCTGGCAGAGCTGGGGGTGCCGGCGGGGACAGAGTTCCTCGACCTGATTACGCCGCAGTATCTGGCGGCACTGGTGAGCTGGGGTGCCATTGGCGCGCGGACGACGGAGAGCCAGTTGCATCGCCAACTGGTGAGCGGCATCTCCTGCCCGGTGGGCTTCAAGAATGGGACGTCCGGAGACGCGGGGATTGCGATTGAGGCGATCCTGTCCGCGCGCCAGCCGCATACTTTCCTCGGCCACACCAAGGATGGCGAGACGGCCATCTTCGCGACGCGGGGCAATCAGGACTGTCACCTGATCCTGCGCGGCGGGCGCGGAGTTACGAATTACAGCGCAGCGGATGTTGAGCGCATTGCGCAGCTGGAGAGCAAGGCTGGTCTGCAGCCGGCGATGATGATCGATTGCAGCCACGCCAACAGCCGCAAGGACCACACCCGGCAGCCGCTGGTGTGCCGCGATGTGGCGGCGCAGATAGCCGGCAGCGATCAGATGGCCGGTGATCAGAGGGCCGGTGACCGGAGGGCCGGCGATCAGAGGATCATGGGCGTGATGCTGGAGAGCAATCTGGTGGGTGGCGCGCAGAAGCACGTAGCCGGCCAGCCGCTGACCTATGGCCAGAGTGTGACCGATGCCTGTATCAGCTGGGACGACACTGTGCCGCTGCTGGAGGATCTGGCCACTGCCGTTACGGCGCGGGCGGCGAGTCTGGCTGCGTCGGCGCAGCAGCAGACTGCTCGAGTTTGAGCAGCGCGCGTTTGCGCTCTGTGCCCCAGCGATAACCAGTCAGCGCGCCGTTCTTGCCCACGACGCGATGGCAGGGAACCACCACTGCCAGCGGATTGCGCGCACAGGCCCGCGCCACGGCCCGTACGGCGCGCGGCTGGCCTAACTCGGCAGCCAGGGCAGAGTAGCTGCGCGTCTCGCCGCGCGGAATGGCCTGCAGCGCGCGCCATACCCGCTGCTCGAATGCCGTGGTCCGCAGGTCAAGCGGCAGGTCAAGAGCAACCGGATGTTCGGTCATGTGCGAGAGCACCGCACGGGCAGCCGCGCCCAGTGCTGAGTCGTGGATGGAAGCACACTCAATCTGCGCGGCAGGGAAGCGCTCGCGAAGCGCGCGCTCCATCTGTTCTGCGTCCTCGCCCAGGGTCACTGCGCACAGGCCGCGCTCAGTAGCTGCCACCAGGACGCGGCCGAGTGAACAATCAGTGACCAGAAACCGAATCGTCTCCCCGGCTCCGCCTTTACGGAAGCGTTCCGGCAACATACCCAGCCGCGCGTCGGCCCCCTCATACATGCGGCTGGATGAACTGAAGCCTGCTTCGTAGGTAGCGTCGGTCACGCTGCGACCACCGGCGAGCTCCTCGCGCAGCCGCGTGGCGCGCAGCTCGATCTGATATTGCCGCGGGCTGATGCCGAGCACGCGCTCAAACATGCGCTGGATGGTGAAGGCGCTCAGGTTGGCCATGCGACCCAGCTGCTGCAGCGTCACCATGCGATCGCGGTGGCGCTCCAGATGCCCGCAGAGCCGGCGTACCAGGTCGGCCTCTGCATGCACACCCGCAGGATGGCAGCGGCGGCAGGCGCGATAGCCAGCGGCGATGGCGGAGTTGGCATCGGGAAGGAAGCGCACATTCTGCCGCGCGGGGCGGCGGCTGGGGCAACTGGGGCGGCAGAAGATGCCGGTGGTCTCGACCGCATACACAAACTGTCCATCGGCAGCGGAGTCGCGCGATTGCACTTGGCGCCACGCCTGGTCCAGGTCAAAAGAGTGAACTACCGCTTCCGGGGTTGAATACATTCCATGCATGGTTGCCATAGAAGGATACTGCGCTTGGAGCGACGCGGGCGCGCTCCGCTTCTTGCGGGCGAACTTCGAATTCTGCGCTCTGAAGCGAACTACGGCAGCAGTCCAAAGACGGCGACCCCGATCGGGGTGCCGACAAAGACTTTGCCGTTCACCACCACCGGCGTAAGGAACTTGTTGCCGGCGCCGAAGCTGTCGCGACCGTTCGGCGCCTGGTTGCTGTTGTAAAGCTCCTTGCTAAGGTCGCTCGCGTCGTAGGCGTGCAGCACCGCCGCGGCGCCGGTGGCGCTCTCCAGTGCCCAGACGATGCCGCTCTGGGTGCCATTGGCCGAGATGCTGGGGGTGCTTCCCGGGTAGGCGAAGGTCTGCGCCGAGCGGCTGGACGGCGTAGTGGCCAACCGCGCGCTGACGATAGGGAAGGCCTTCAGCGTGTCGCCCTGTCCACCGTAGTAGACGGTGTTGTTGTAATAGGCCGGTCCAGACCAGGCGCCGTTGGCCAGGGCACGCGGGATGTCCTGATAGACGTTGCTGTTGTCCTGCGTCCGCGTGTTGATCTTGCCCAGGTTGTCGCGATCGACGACGTAGATGTGGCCGTCCTTGCCTGCGCCCACCAGAAGATGGCGCACTGCGCCAGAGGCATCGGTGAGGTCGGGCAGCAGCATGCCGCCGCCAGAGCCCAGGTCTTCATCGGCATTCGACTCGGCGACAGTGTTCCAGGGCTGGAAGTAGTCGGCCACCGCCAGTTTGTTGGCTGCCGTGCTCAGCTTCAGGATCGCGTTGCCGTAGTCTTGGCGGCCAGGAAAGCCATTGGCATCGAGCGTGCCGTCGAAGGTGCCGTTGGCGTCCAGGAAGTAGATGTTGCCGCCTGCGTCCGCAGCGATGCCGTAGCCACTCATCCACACCGATCCATCGCTGCCGTTCGGCGTCAGATTCAGGATGGAGGTCTGCTGCAGCGTGCTTTCGTCATAGGCCATTACCCAGCCGGTATACGGGGTGCCATCGCAGTGTGAGGTCCACGTCAGATAGATCTGCCCGTTCAGCAGCAGCATGCCTGCCCGCTCGGCATAGCGGACCGGATCGAAGATCACGTTTCCATTCGACGAGGGTGCGGCTGTTCCCGGGTAGCTGCCAGTGATCTCGCGCGGACTGCCGGGGAGTTCCGCGCCCGTAGTGAGGCTGAGGACGTGCAGGCGCTGATGATAGGTCGAGCCGTTCTTGCTCATCGCGACCACGTAGATCGCACCCTTGGCGCGGTCGATGACCGGCGTGGCGGTGATGCCGATCTCGGGAGTGATCTGACCGCAATTGCCGATGGCTTCGCTGGGGCTTTCGCCCGCACCCAGCACTGAGACCTGCCACACAGCGGCGCCGGTATCTGCATTGATCGCGTACACGCTGTCATGCTCGCTCGCCATATAGAGCACGTGGGTGGCGGTGCCGTTGATGCTGAGCGCGCTGAGGTAAAGCGGCTGCGCATCCACCTTGCCATCCGCAGTGAAGAAGTTCTTCTTGCCGAAGCTGGTGCTGTTCACGTTCGCCGGTGTGAGCGTTGTCTCCTGCGCGTTGAGTCCCTGGCGGGTGTTGTCGTAGTGATACGTGGTTACGTCGGGGGCGGTAGCGGGAGGCGGTGGCATTGGCCCAGGTGGGGGTGCCGGTGCGGCCTGGACGGTCAGGGCCAATGTCGAAGTATGCGAAAGGGCGCCCGATATTCCGCTGAGGGTTACGGTAGAGGCAGCAGCCGCCGCGCTGGAGGCAGCGGATATCGACAGGCTCTGCGGCGTGCCAGGTGTCAGGGTGAGCGTCGCGGGATACTGGGTGACCCCCGCTGGCAGGCCGGTGAGCGAGACGGAGACGGGGGCGCTGAAGCTATTCGCCGCCGCCGCCGATACGTTTACGGTCTGCGCTGCTGCACCGCCGGTCAGGGTGAGCGTGGATGGTGTGATGGAGAGAGAAAAGTCTGCAGCCGCGGGCGGGGGATTGCTGGTCGTGGAGGGAGCCTTGCTCGCGCTGCCGCATCCCATTGCAATAACAAATGCTACGGGACAGAGGAGCGCGAAGAAGAGGGGTTGCTGGCGCATGCGGGAAGACCTCGTGGCGGCGAGTAGCGCCCACCAGCATGATAGTTTACCCAGACCTATGCCGTCCTTTGTAGCCGCTACTGCTACCACTGTTAGGGGAGCTCACCCGCATCCACGGAGTCGTCTTCCTGGATGTCGTCTTCCTGGAGCAGCGCAAAGTCACCATCCTTGAAAGCGCCGCTCACCTTCTGCAGCCAGCCGCGCGATTTGCTCACCGGCGACACAGCCCAGCTCACGGGTGCTGTGCCGGAGGCGAACTCGACCACCACGTGGATCTCCGGCTCTGTGCCATGCAGTTGTTTCAATTCAACCGCGCTGAAGTCCCTGCGATAGACCTCCACGCCATCTGCGTCGTAGACGCTGGCTGCCCATAGCAGCGGATCGTCCAGCGATCCTTCGGGCAGCTCTGCAGGCTGCAAGGTGAACTTCGCGATCCAGGGGTAGATGCTGTCCGTCCAATCCGGCGGCGTGGGCGGATTGGGTGGCGGCATGCCGCGCAGGGTGTAGTGCTGCACGCGCTGCTTGCGAAAAGAGAGGCCCGCATAGGCCTCATACTCCGCGATGCTTCGCTCCGATCCCAGCCCATAGCTCTCGACTGCTTCGCCCCGCAACAGGCGGAGAACCTTGTTGCGGCTCTGCGTGTCTCGCTCGCCCCACACCCGCTCGACAGTTGTCGCATCGATGTGGTCACCCCAGTGCTTCTTTGCATCCGCGCGCATGTAGTCATGCCACACGATGGTGTCCGGCGGGTGAAACAGATCGTACCCATGGGTGAAGGCGCGCACTGTCATCGCTGTCTCCTCACCCATGAAGTAGAGCTCCGGGTCGTAAGCGACCTCTTCCACGAAGTCGCCGATGGTGAACAGAAATCCGCCAGCCAGAAAGCGGGCAGGCACCGGGCGATTCGGCCGCAGAGGGTCGACGAATGACGACGGTTTCAGTTGCGGAAGTCCATCGTGAGTGAAGGACTTGATCTCAATCTGGTGGGGGGAGTCATGCAGGACTTCGGTTTCACCGGGGTTCCGCGCCGGAACGAAGGCAGTGCCATAGGTGCTGAGAACGGGTTTTGCAGTGCCCGCCTGAACGACGTAGCGCAGCAGCTTCTCGTCCCAGCCCTCTGCGAAGCGGCAATGCGAATCGACCTGCATGTACCAGTCTTCGCCCTGCCAGAGATTCATGACCTGCGCGCGCGCCCAGCACGCTCCGTGACTCTGGCGCCAGTCCACATCCAGCACGCGAAAGCGCGGATCCTGCAGGTAGGGAAAGTCCGGGTCGGCTGCATCGCGCTGCCAGCAGATGCCAAAGCGCAAGCCATCCGGATCGTGCGCCTTGGCGATGCAGTCTTCGATCGTGGGCACCAGTTGCGGATCACGATACGAAGCGATCGAGACGAAGATCAGATGGTTCGGAATATCTGCAACAGATGCCATCGCGATGAGGTTAGTTCATTGTCCTGACGCTGCGCGACTGAGAGGCCAGCGGACAGTGCTGCAGCGGGCTGACCCTTCAAAGGAAAGGCCCGCCTCGCATTGCGAAAGGCGGGCCGAGTTGTTTCGAAAGACTCTGCTCGAGGTTATGCGCTCACTGTGGCCGTGGCCTTGGCTGCCACGCGGAGTGCCTCTGCCTTGTCGGTCGCTTCCCAGCGGAAGTCGGGGTCGGTGCGGCCAAAGTGGCCGTAAGCAGCAGTCTTCTTGTAGATGGGGCGGCGCAGGTCCAGGCTCTCGATGATGCCCTTCGGCGTCAGCGCGAAGTGCTCACGCACCAGCTTTTGCAGGGCGACGGAACTGAGCGTTCCCGTCCCGAAGGTATCCACCAGCACGCTGACCGGCTCAGCCACGCCGATGGCGTATGCAAGCTGGACTTCGCAGCGCTGGGCGAGCCCGGCGGCCACGATGTTCTTAGCGATGTAGCGAGCCATGTAGGCAGCGGAACGGTCTACCTTTGTCGGATCCTTGCCACTGAAGGCGCCGCCGCCGTGTCGGCCCATGCCACCGTAGGTATCGACGATGATCTTGCGCCCGGTCAAGCCAGTGTCGCCCATGGGTCCACCGATAACGAAGCGGCCGGTGGGGTTGATGTGGTACTTGGTGTCCTCGTCCAGCAACTTTGCCGGGATCACGACCTGGATGACGTTCTTGAGGATGTCGCGGCGCAGTTCGTCATTGCCGACCTGTTCTGCGTGCTGAGTGGAGATCACGATGGCATCCACGCGTAGCGGCTTGCCGTCGGCATCGTACTCGACCGTTACCTGACTCTTGCCGTCCGGGCGAAGGTAGGCCATCTGGCCGCTCTTGCGCACTTCGCTGAGGCGGCGGGTGAGCTTGTGCGCCAGCGAGATGGGCGTCGGCATCAGCTCTTCCGTCTCATTGGTGGCATAACCGAACATCATGCCCTGGTCGCCGGCGCCGCCCGTGTCCACGCCCATGGCGATGTCGCCAGACTGCTTGTTGATGGTCGAAATGACCGAGCAGGTATTCGAATCGAACCCGTACAGCGCGTTGTCGTAGCCAATGGCGGCAACCGTGCCGCGCACCAGAGATTGAAAGTCGACATAGGCCTGGGTGGTGATCTCGCCGGCAATGACTACCAGGCCAGTGCAGGTCAGCGTCTCGCAGGCGACGCGGCTGTAGGGGTCCTGCTCCAGGCAGGCATCGAGGATGGCATCGGAGATCTGATCGGCAATCTTGTCGGGATGACCTTCAGTCACCGACTCCGAGGTGAACAGGAACTTATCGCGTGGTTGAGACAAAACTAGCTTCCTCCTATGTCTTCTCTGCGCCGCCGATCGGAACGTCTCAAAAGGATTTGAGCCGAGCGCGCCTGGAGGGGCGCCGCGGTGGTGCAGGCATGCCCCAACAAGAAGCGTCTAGAGCGGCAACTTAACCGTACCAGAGGCGGCGAAGGCCCGGCAAAGCCGTGCAGCAGGTGGGAATCATCCGAGTGTCAGCAGCGATTTTCCTGCTCTTAACGGGGCTGCACGGACACCGGTGCAGGAGATGGCTTCGCGACATACAAGCGATAACCGGCGGAGGGCTGCGCGCGCGACCACCAGCGCACCGGGTGGGGCGGCAGCCGCTCCACGTCAAGCGTGTAATGCTGATGCAGCCAACTGGCAAAGGCCGGCCAGGTATCGAGCTTGCGATATCCGTTTTGGGTATCGAGAAAGGCCCCGCTGACTACCACGAACGTCGTGGGTGGATGCGCCGCGATCTGCGCCAGGAAGCGCTCTCGTCCGGCGCGTACTGCGGGCTGACGTTCATCGCCGAATAGGTAGAGGTCGTAGAGTGTGCCGGTGGCGGGCAGCAGGCGCAGCGAGTAGAGCGTGGGAAGGCACTCCTGAATGGTGTCTAGGCACTGGACCGCTCCGTCGTGGTCTGCGTGGACGCGAATGAGATCGGCCTGGAGCATTGCCTTGAACTCTTGCGCGGGAACAAAGCGGTGGACACGCAGCAGCGCGAGTGGCGCGAGCACTAGGCAACCGCAGGCCAGCGCGGCCACCGCCGCAAGCCGGGGAAGCAAGCGTGCGCGCAGAGCCGTGGAGAGATCGAGCGCGATCCAGAGCAGGAGAAACGCCAGCATGGGGTAGCGCTGGTAGGGCAGCGCCTTTCCCTGGACCAGTAACGAGAGCAGGCTGAGCACAGTCACGGTCACGATCACCAGCCGCTCGAATCGGTCCCAGCGCGGGCCGCGGGCGGCCACGCTCAGCAGCCATAGCAGTACCAGCGGCAGCAGGGGCGAGAGGCTGTGCAGCAGGGTGAAGGCGAAGGGACGCCGGCCCAGTGTGGCGTAGTAGGGCAGCATGACGCGCTGGGTCTGGAGCCAGGCGGCAAGCGCGTGTTGGCTCGCCAGCCATAGCAGCATCAGCGCAATGGGCAAGACCAGACCGCAGAAGCCGGCTGCGGACCATGCGATCAGATTGCGCGCATCTGCCCGCTGACGACTTAGCCACCCTGCGCGGTGCGCGATACACAACGCCAGCAGCACCAGGCCGATGGGCAGCGCGGTGGGCTTGATGGTGGTGGCCAGACCCGCTGCCAGGCCGAAGGGAACGAGATAGACGCCCTGCCCCCTGCGGACTGCTTCAAACAGGCAGGCAACCGCTCCGAGCAGCAGAACGGCCATCACCAGGTCGCGCTGCCCCGCCTGCTGGATGCCATCCTGGCCATGCACCAGCAGCAGCATGACGGCGGCAAACAGCGCAGCGAAGCGTGAGTAGATGCGCGCAATCGCGTAGTACGCCACGCCGGCCATGGCTACCAGGCTCAGGTCGAAGAGGCGCCAACTGGCGTCGGATGGGCCCGGCAGGTGCATGGCGACGGCGGTCACCAGGTAGGCCCCCGGCATGTTGACGTCCAGGAAGTCACGGTAGGGCGTCCAGCCATGCTGGAGGAGGAAGACGGTGTATTGCATCAGTGCAGCGTCAGAGACCACGGGCCAGTGCCGGGTAGTGATGACGAAGGCAGCCGCGAGAACGACGAGCACCGCAGAGAACGCCAGCAGCATGGGGCTCGGGCGAGGACCGGGACCAGGGACCAGAAGCGGCTGCGCGGATACCGGCGATGGCGGCGGAGTCATCTGCACCCCAGCCTATGCCAAGGCGGGGAGCGGCAAGCGGAAAAAAGGTAAGCAGTTCCCTCCACTTCGCTGCGCTTCGGTCGGGATGACGAGTGCGATTGGCGGCTTTGCTGCGATTCGGGAACTCGTGGAAGTGGGTCTGCGCTGCGGTCGGAGTGACGGGCGCGGTGGCGCGCAAAACCTGGCTGGCGTCGGCGCCTTGCTTCGGGCCACAGGCCCTGCTAGTAGTTGGCGGCGACTGGAACGGATTGCGCGGTGAGCGAAGAAGAGACAGCCGGGGTGCGGGTAGCAGCTGCGGCCTTGTTATGCACGTACCCCCAGACGAACCAACTCATCCCCATGACCAGCAGCAACAGAGCCAGGACGCCGGTCCAACGCCCAAAGGCATTGCTGTCATGCGCCTCGCGTCCGCGGGAGCGACCGACATTCTGGGCAAACTGCATCCAGGCCTGGTCTGCTTCGTCGGGGACTTCAGGTTGACGGGTGAGGTCGAGATAGCTCTCCACCCACTGCTCCTCGTCGAGGCCCGCGGCGCGCGCATAGCTGCGCACGATGCTCTTGCGGAAGACGCCGCCCGGGAGCTTGTCAAACTGCTCCTTTTCAACGGCTTCCAGGTAGCGTTTGGTGATCTTGGTCGCGGTGGCGATCATCTCGACCGTCACGCCCTTTGCTTCTCTGGCCTTCTTCAGGTTCTCTCCAAAGCTG
>JBBRLT010000046.1:0-28291 GCA_038231235.1 Terriglobales bacterium | reverse complement strand
TCGTCTGCGACCGCCTCAGCGTCGCCAGTTTCTGCTGCTCCTGCGGCGGTAGCGCCAGCCGCGCCCAGTATTGCCGCGAACAGCGCTCCGGCACAGCCGGCTAAGGCTGCCGAGATACCGGCGCCGCGGCGCATTGTTCCGCAGCCCCGCCAGGCTCCAAATATCGTGACCGCTGCTGCACCGCTGCCGGCCATCGCAGCCAAGCCGCCTTCGGGGCCAGTGGTGGCCCGGCCCTCCGCTGTGCCCGCACCGCCGCGTCCGGCGATCGTCTCTGCGCCGCCGGCTGGTCCGGTCGTAGCGCGACCGCCGCTAGTGGCGGCAGCTCCGCATGTCGCGGCGCCCGCGGCGTCTTCTCCGGGTGCCTCAACCGTCGCTGCGGCACCGCCCGCGGCCGCGGTCAGCGCTGCGGTGGCTTCACCGCCAGCAGCGGCAGAGATTGCAGCGTCCGCCGCGAGTGCCGCGCCGGCTCCTGAAGCATCGACTGCGCCGCCGGCTCGCCGTGTGATCATGCCGCAGACCGGGCCGCGTCCGGTTTACGCAGCGCCGCCTCCGCGTCCCACGCCGCCGCCCAGTGCAACGGCGTCCGACGCCGCCGGTGCCGCGGGTGGCATTCAACGCGGCCGCCCCATCTTCCAGCGTCCCGGCGGTCCGGGCGGTTTCCAGCCACGCCCCGGGGCTCCAGGCGCAGCGGGTGCTGCCGGTTATCCAGGCCGCCGGCCCATGCATCCCACGCGTACCGCCCCCACGGGCGCGCCGGGCAGCCGTCCCGGCTTCGCTCCGCGTCCGGGTGGTCCGGGTGGCCGTCCTGGTTTTGGTCCACGTCCTGGCGGGCCTCCCGGCGCGGGTGGCATGATGCCGCCTCCAGGCGAGGCACCGCGTCCGCAGCGCCCCAGTGGGCCGCCACGCGGCCGTGGACGCCAGCAGTATCCCAAGACGAAGGAAGGCCCGATGAAGGGCTTCGCACCGCCCTCCCGCTTCGGCGGAGCGCAGGTGCCACATGAGCCGCTGCCCATCACCCGCACCATCACGGTGACGGAAGGCATCAGCGTGAAGGACCTTGCCGAGAAACTCGAAGTGCGCGGCAAGGACCTGATCGCGAGCCTGCTGATGCGCGGTGTCTTCGTTACGGTGAACCAGTCGCTCGATGCGGAACTGGTGAAGGATGTCGCGCGCCAGTTTGGCGCTGAGACGACCATCATCAGCTTTGAAGATGAGATGGCCAATGAGGCGCTGGAAACGCTGATGGGCCAGGAGAATGTCGGCGAGATAGAAGTGACGCGCTCCCCGGTAGTCACCGTAATGGGCCATGTCGATCACGGTAAGACTTCGCTGCTCGACGCCATCCGCGAGACCGACGTGGCAGCAGGCGAGGCGGGCGGCATCACGCAGCACATCGGCGCCTACAAGGTGAAGATCACCAAGCAGGACTCACCGGCGTTTGGCCGCGAGATCGTCTTCCTGGATACGCCGGGTCACGAGGCGTTTACCCGCATGCGCGCCCGCGGCGCCAAGGTCACGGACATCGTGGTCATCGTGGTTGCAGCAGATGATGGCGTGATGCCACAGACGCTCGAAGCAGTGGACCACGCCAAGGCGGCAAACGTACCCATCATTGTGGCAGTTAACAAGATCGACAAGCCTGAGGCGCAGCCGGACCGGGTCAAGCAGCAGTTGGGCGATCGCGGCCTGGTTCCCGAAGCCTGGGGTGGCTCGACAGTATTCGTCGATGTCTCTGCCAAGAAGCGGCTGAATCTGGATCTGCTGCTCGAGATGATCTGCCTGACCGCAGACATTGGCGATCTGAAGGCGACACCGGATCGCTCCGGTCTGGGAACCGTGCTCGAAGCCAAGCTCGATCGCGGACGCGGTGTGGTGGCCAGCGTGCTGGTGCAGAACGGCACCTTGCGCAATGGTGACAGCTACATTGTGGGCAACACCTTCGGCAAGGTACGCGCCATGTTCGACGACCGTGGCCGCTCGATTGACGAAGCGGGTCCGTCCACGCCGGTCGAGATTCTCGGACTCGAGGGCATGCCGGATGCGGGCGACACCTTCCTGGTGGTGGCGGATCGCGACAAGGCCAAGGGCATTGCGCAGTACCGCAAGATGAAGGAGCGCGAGTCGCAGTTGGCGAAGAGTTCTCGTGTTTCGCTCGAAGGCTTGGCGGAGCAGATCAAGCAGGCTGGCGTCAAGGACCTGCCGCTCATCCTCAAGGGCGACGTGCAGGGCTCGGTACAGGTGCTGTCGGATTCGCTGGGCAAGATGACGACCGAGAAGGTGCGGATCAAGATCCTCCACACCGGCGTCGGCGCCATCACGGAGAGCGACATCCTGCTGGCTTCGGCATCGAACGCCATCGTGATCGGCTTCAATGTGCGGCCGGAGCGCAAGGCTGCCGATCTGGCCGAGCAGGAAGGCGTGGAGATTCGCTTGCACTCGATCATCTACGAGTTGCAGGACGAGATCACCAAGGCCATGCTTGGATTGCTCGATCCAGTCTTCAAGGAGAGCTACCAGGGCCGCGCGTTGGTGCAGGAGGTCTATCGCATCCCCAAGGTGGGAACGATCGCCGGCTGCCGCGTGACCGATGGTTCCATCCGCCGCGATGCAGAAATCCGTCTGATGCGTGGGGGCGAGCGGGTGTTCAAGGGCAAGCTCGCATCGCTCAAACGCTTCAAGGACGATGCGCGCGAGGTCACCAACGGGATGGAGTGCGGTATGGGGCTGGCAGGCTTCAGCGACATCCAGCAGGGCGACCAGATCGAGTCCTTTGTCACCGAGAAGATGGCGGCTGAGCTCACTGCGCACTAAGCACATGAACTATTACAAATAGAGGAGCCCGGCCCTTGGCCGGGCTCCTCTATTTTCATTCCACTGCTTACTTCGCAGCCGCCGGCACCATCGGCTTCAGGATGTCTGCGAGCAGATCCGGCTGGCTGGGGTCGCGCTCCAGGTGCGGATACTTTTCGCCTTCGTGGTAGTCCAGGCGCAGGGTGCGGTAGTGGTTGTCGTTCGACACGATGCATTCGATCGGCTCACTCGCGCCCTTCGCCGTTCTCAGCGCGCGCTTGAAGTCGTCGTCCGAGTAGCCGAGACCATTGACGGCGATCAGCTTCCACTCCGGCGCGAAGCCGGCCTTCGCGGCGTCTGAAAAGAAGCGGACATCGTCGATAATGCCGTCTTTCCCAACGCGCAACCCGGCGGAGTAATAGGCATCCACGCCGCCCCGAATCGTGGTCTGCGCCTTCTCGATTGCGTTGGGTTGATCGAGGTAGACCAGTTTGTATCCACCATGCTCGATGCCGCCCAGCGGCGCGTGGTTGGCATGCGAGGTGAGCCGCTCGGTCAAGAAGGTGCGCCAGTCGTATGCGGCGACCGAGTTGAGATCGTTCACGATGTCGTCAAAGGTGTAGGGGACAACCTTAGGCGGCGTGTTGCCGCCGATGGCCAGAAACTTCTTGCAGAAGTCGTCCAGCGACTTCTGGCCGTGGGTGAGCTGGCGGATGGTGGTGTCTGCGTCCAGCCACAGCAGTTCGCCCTCCGGATAGTAGTCCTGGCTGCGGCGCCAGTTGCTGTAGTTCTGGGTATTGCCGCGTAGGATCTGCGCGGCGATGGCGGTATCTTCGAGACTGCGCCAGGTGCGGCCTGGCTTCACGTCAAGGCCGGCGGCGCTCAAGGCGAGCGTGTCGCGATATTGCTCTGGGGTGATCAGGCCGCTGCGCGCCGTCAATACGTCGCCCCAGTAGGTGGTCATGCCTTCGTACACCCACAGCAGGTCGCCTCGCATAGGGGTTGCGTAGTCTGGCGTGGCCAGGCCAACGGGGCGACGGTACTTGCCGTTCCAGGAGTGGGTAAACTCATGCGGCAGCAGGCTCGCGCGGAGCGGGCGCTGCGCCTCATCGGAAATCGCATGCTCAGGCAGCCCGTTGTCGCTGGACTGGTGGTGCTCCAGGCCCTCGGGCCGCACCGTGTCGCTCAGCGACAGAATGAAATGGTAGGTCTCATAGTGATGCGAGGCATAGAGCGTGGTGGCTTCGCGCACCAGCCGCGAATAGGAATCGAGCACTGCAGGCGGGAACTCAACGTCTTCAGATGCTTCGCCAGCGACATCGAGGTAGTGCTTCGGTGTGATATCTGGCGCCAGCGGTATCTCGCGGAAGTAGCGGCCGGCGATGAGTGGCGAGTCGACCAGGGTTTCGATAGAGACAGTCTGGAAGCTGCCCTGCTTCCCATCCTGTGAGCCTGCGGGCGTCAGCGCGGTGCCGAACTTCCAGCCCTCCGGCACCGTGATGCTGGGAGTCACCGGAATATCAGCGACCGGGATGTGCGCGGGATACAGGACGACGCAGTTCCACTCCAGCACGGCCATGTTGCTGCTGGTCGAGCCATTCTCACCGGAGCCGGTCGAGCCGGGCACGGTGAGAAAGTCGAGCGAGACTTCAAGCGATGTAACGCCTTGCGGAACGGTGAGGTGAATGCCGTACATATCGACTTCATCGCGACGCCAGGGAATGTCCTGGCCATTGGCGCGAACGAAGACGCCAGTGAGGTTGTCGATGGGGCCGGTGGGGCGGTGATTGCCGGGAATCCACTGCGGATATTCAAGGGTGAGCGGACCGGCCGTGACTGGGATGACTTCGTGCGCGTGCAGCAGGTGGCGCGGCGCGTCGGTCAGATCGACATGGAGCTGGATGGGCGCGGATGGACGGGCCGGATCCCTGGGATGAGTGGCTGCGAGAGCAGTGCAGGTAAGAGCAGGGGCGAGCATCATGGTGGCAACGCGGGAGAGGCCAGTCGTCATGCAAGCGATCATACCGCCGAGTGCGCCACGGGCTGCAACCGAACAGTTAGTGCCGTTCGAGCGCTGCGCGATCCCATCCCGCGAGATTCGCCGCGGCGGCATAGCTGCTCTCGAGGAACGCGAGCACGGCTTCGTCTGGTGAAGCTTCGCGGCGCACATCGTTGTACTTCAGCAGAAACTCGTTCAGCTTCTGATCGTAATAAGCAGCCGCGGGCTGGACCTTCGCGGCAGCCAGACCTTCCGGCGCTGGCGCGGCATAGCAGTAGAAGGCAGCCTCGCCAAAGCCGCCATTGCCGGGCCAGAAGCCGGCACTGATCACCTCATGCGAATAGGCCTCGCGCGTGACCGGGTCCGCGCCTGGGCGCTCCGGCGCGCTGCGGCCGGAGAAGCGCGTGACTGCGAGATCAAAGCTGCCCCAGAAGAAGTGAACCGGGCTGACCTTGCCGATAAAGCTGGAAGAGAATTTCTGAAAGAGCTGATCCACATGCACCAGCACACGCCAGAAGCGGTGGGCGGCCTCCGGATCGTAGGATGCGTGCTGCGTGTCCTGGTCGAAGCGGATGGGCGTCTGCAACTCTACCGGCATGGGGTTGATGTGCGCCGCAACGCCGAGCAGACCGAGGCACTGCTGGAACTCGCGATAGAAGTCTGCCACGGACTGCGCGCGCAGCGGCATGGAGAGCTCCGCGCCGGTGCTGAGGCGGAAATGTAGATCGTGGCTGACAAAATCGAACTCGATGTCGAGCAGCTCGCCCGCGGTCTGCATGGCCGAAGTGTTCAGCCCGCGCGCACTGACGTAGAGCGGAATATTCCACCAGTGCGATTGCATGGGGCTGAGCGCAAGACGAACCTTGCCCACGATCTGGGTCCACATGTGCAGGGTGGTGGCGGTAGGTTCCCAGGCGGCCCATTCCAACTCCGGCCAGGTATGTGTGTCAGCGGGCATGCGGCACCTCAACAATCGCTGCCATGCTCTCCTGATTTATCCGCGCACGCAAGGCTCGGCGCGCGAATCGTTTTCGTTTGGGTAGAGCGGAGCTCTGCTCTTGATCGTTAGGAGATGGCGCGCAGCCGGGCCAGGATGGCTTGTGTGGCGGCGGGCAGGGGGCCGGTCAACGTGCAGCCGCTGGCGTTCTCGTGGCCGCCACCACCCAAGCTTTCCGCGATGGTGGCAACGTTCACCGCGCCCTTGCTGCGCAGGCTGAGGCGTACGCGATGATCCGGAAGCTCGCGAAGAAAGACGGCCACCTCCACGCCCGCGATGCCGATGGCGTAGTTCACTATGCCCTCGCAGTCCTCCTCGGCAGCCTTGGAGCGTTCCATGTCCGCGCTATTGACCCACAGCCAGGCGATTCGGCCATCGCGACGCAGATTGGCCAGCGCACAACCCAGCAGCAGCATCTTCGACATGGGGTTGGAGAAGTAGACATCCTGCGCGATTGCCGCCGGGCGAGCGCCGAGACGTACCAGCTCATGACCCAGCGAAAAGGTATGCGCATCCGTGCCTTCGTAGCAGAAAGAGCCAGTGTCCGTAAGGACCGCCATGTAAAGACAGGTAGCCATCTCCGGCGTGATGTCGGCATCGCCCGCGCGGGCCAGGGTGAAGACCTGCTCTGCCACTGCGCAGGCATCCGTATCGATCCAGTTCAGGTGCGCGAAGTTACGGCCGCTGGTGTGATGGTCGATGTTGATGAGGCGCCGGCCTTCGAGGCCTTGGAGGCGGCTGCGCTCGATACTGTCGCACTCCAGCAGGATGACCAGGTCGTAGTCGCCATTGATGCGCTGCGAATGGCGGATGCGCTGGGCGCAGGGCAGCCAGCGGTAGATCAGCGGCACCCGGTCACTGAAGGCCATCTCCACCTGTTTGCCAAACTGCTCCAGCAGCATGCCGCAGGCCAGCACGGAGCCAACCGCGTCTCCGTCGGGCCGTGCATGCGCGGTGATCAAGATGCGATGCGCATCGCGAATGGCTGCGAGGATGGCAGCCACTACGGGCGGACGCCGGGTGAGGTGCGCGGGCAGCGCTGCCTGGTGCAGCGAGCCCAGGATGGCCGAGGACGACGGCTGCGGGATGGAGGGAGCCTGCTTCATGCGCCCTTTTTGGCCTCGGGCGTTGCTGCTTGTTTGCCGGGCGGCGTGCCTGGTTTGGGGCGGCTCTTGCCGCGGCGGCGGCTCAGCAGCTCGTCGATGCGCGCAGTCATCCGGTCGGTACGGTCCAGGTGAAAGCTGAGCTCCGGGATATGGCGTACCCCCATGCGGTCCAGCAGTTCGTGGCGAATGAAGCCCCGAGCCGCGGCCAATGCCGCCATGGTGGGTTCTTCATTCTCTACCGGAAGATCGACCGAGACATAGACGCGTGCCGATTTGCCGCCCGGGTTCAGAACGACCTCCGTGACGTGGGCCAGGGCGATGCGCGGGTCAGCAAGCTCGCCCTGAATCATGGTGCCGATCTCGTCGCGCAGGGTCTCCGCCACGCGATCTCGGTGATATTTGCGGGCGCGCTGTTCTGGCATGGAAAACTCCCTGGGTAAACCCCAAAGGATAGCAGAGTGGTCCACTGGCGAAGCGCTTGCCGGGCGCGGGCGAAGCAGAAGACGGCACCACCGTCGGCGCTGTACCGACTGGGCATAACCCGCGGCGCGGCGGCGGTCAGGTTTCCAGGAAGTCCCACCAGGCGTCCGTCACCTCGGCACCGTGCTCTGCGGCGAGCCGGACTGCGACGCTCTCGACCTGGGTCATCAACCCGCGCAGGTAATCCCGCGAGCCGGAGACGGCAGCGATGCCGATGGTCGCACGCTGCCAGGTGATCGCTTCATCGAGCTCCGCAACAGAGATGTTGAATCCCTGCCGCAGCTTGTCTTTCATGCTGCGCACGACCTGACGACGGTCCTTGAGCGATCGGGAGAGGGGGATGGAGATCTCGAGCGTAAGGGCGGCGACGGCCATGGCGCGATGCTGTGCAGGCACAGTGTAGACCGCGGGCACGCGTCACCTGTTGCGATTAGCCCGCGAAGAAGCTGAGCGTCTTTGCAAGATCGGCGGTGAAGTCTGGTTGTGCCTCTTGCGGGTCGAGCAGGAAGGCGCATACCCAGCCTTCCTCCTCGTTCTGCTCTGCTTCGCGAATGCCCGCGACCACGGTGGCGCTGTACCAGCCGGGCGAGATATGCACGGGCCGTTCGGCGTTGGCATGCTCACTCGGTGAGGGACTTCGACTGAGGTGGTCGGTGTTGCACACCACCAGGTCACCAGTCGCAGTGCCGAGCACGAATCCGGTGGAGTACACGATGTGGGTGAGCGGGGTGAGCGCGTCTTCCGTCTCCGTCGAGCGGAGCAGCACTGTGTAGTAGCCAGCCTCGACGCCAAACGCGGGCACCATCACACCTTCGCTGCAGACGGCAACTCCGCGGCCATGCGCGGTAAAACTCTCCAGCAGACGCGAGTCCGCGATATTTCCACCAACATGGTGTGCGAGTCGCGCCGGGTCGATCAGAAATAGTCCATTGCGCGCCGCGAAGAGGCCGCGCACTGTCTGCTCGGCAAAGAACGCGGGCATGCCCGATGGTACGAGGCTGGAACCATCCGGCATCAGGAGGAGACCGTGGGGGAGTCTTTTGGGAAGAAGGGCGCGATCTGCTCTGGCCGTGGCGGCGGGGTCAACGCGCTGACCAGCACCAGACAAAGGAGCGCAGAGAGCAGCGCGGGGAAGATGGCGTCGCGCTCTGCCAGCACCGCCGGAAGATGGTGGTGAACGAAGGCGGTATCCCAGAAGACGGTGACGAAGGTTCCCGCAGCGATCGCTGACACCGCCCCATAGCCATTCGCGCGGCGGGAGTAGAAGGCAGCCAGCACAACCGGCGTCAGCGCGGCGGAGTAGATGGTGTACGCGTAGAGGGTTTTCTGAAGAACTGATTGCGTATGCAGCGCCTGATAAAGCGCCCACAGGCCGAGCAGCACCACCATCAGGCGCGAGACCAGTAGCACACTGCGGTTCGAGGCGTTTCGAGACAGGTAGCGTGTGAAGACGTCGTTGACCAGGTTCGTCGCCGGGGAGAAGAGATAGTTGTTCGCGGTGGAGATGATCTTGGCGAAGACAGCGCCCAGCAACAACGGGCCTAGCCATGCCGGCAGACCGTGCAGGGCGGACCAGGCAATGATCTCGCGGGGATGATCGTGCACTTCCCCGGTGGGAAAGACCACCGAGGCGACCACCGCGAGTGCGACGATGACGCTCTCCAGAATGATGGTTCCAATGACCCAGCCAACCACAGCCTGGCGCGCCGCCTTCTCCGATTTGGCCGAGAAGAACTTCTGATACATGGATTGATTGCCCAGCATGAGCAGCATGGTGGGGAGGAAGAGTTCCAGCGCGCGGATGAAGGAGAAGTCGCCGAGAACCTGGAAGTGCGTCGCGGGCAAAACCGCATGCACCCCGTGCCAGCCGCCTGCCGTGTGCACCAGGAAGGGGAGCGCTGCCGTGATGGTGACCGTGGCGAGAATGCCGATCGCTACATCCATATAGGCAACCGAGGACATGCCGGCAATAGCCGTGAAGACGATGACAAAGGCGGCGATCAGGTACTTGCCGGCGTCCGAAGAGATGGCGGTAGGGAAGACCAGGTGCAGGATGTCGCCGCCGCCGATGAGCTGATAGCTGGTGATGGCGGTGTAGGCGAACAGCACGGCAATCACGCCCAGCGCGCGCGCCACCTGGTTGTAGCGGACTTCCAGCAGATCCGGGATGGTGAATTGGGCGAACTTCCGTGCGCGCGGTGCGATGAAGTAGATCAGCAGCAGACCCGCCCAGCCGCCAGCCGGCTGCCACAATGCTGCGAAGCCGTGCTTGTATGCATTCTCTGCGCCGCCCAGCAGCGAGCCCGAACCCACCCATGACGACAGCAGCGTGAAGACCAGAACGACTGCTGGCAGGGAGCGCCCTGCTACCAGGTAGTCGTCCTTGGTGTGCGTCTTGCGCAGACGCGAGATGGAGACGGCGAGCAGGCCAACGACGATGGCGGCGAGCACGCCGGCGTAGAGCAGATTCATGTGTGCGCGCAGCACCTTTCCGCATGGATGGGAACAGCAGCGATGCTACATGACCGGTAGGTGGGCAGGCGGTTTCACATCTGAGGCTCTTGAACGATCAGGATGAAGCGGATCATTCCAGGTCGCTTTAGAAGAAACGTCAATGTGAATCTACCGTTCCGGTATTGTGTCCCTCGACGGCCAACTCGTCAAGCGCACTTCGAAGTTTCGTGGCGTTACGACTCACGATCGAAGCACACTCTTCGCTAAATCTGCCTTTAGAGAATGCATAAAGGGGGTGATCCAAGTTGACATGCGGAGTAGCGCATCCACTCAAGGAGTACTGTTCAGCAGCTGGAATCCCCAGAATAGCCACCAAGCGTGGCTCTGTTATGGTGATCTGCTTGTGCAGGAAGTCTCGACACTGCTTTTTGTACTCCTCTGGCGCTACCATCTTTCCTACGGACTTATGAGGCTGCAAGCCCACGAAGATATTGGTAAAGAAGCAGTTCCCAGCATCTACTTCAGCCTCTTCGAGGTAACGCCGAAGCACAAGCCAGGTGCCTCCCTTCATCAGCTCGATGCCGCGCGCAGAAGAAGCGTTGAGTCCCGCAACCTTGTCGAAGTTATGGCCCAGGAGCATGACCGGGGAGTACGGAAAATAGACCGGGACATCCCCATACGGCTCCGACCCTCGCCATAGTCCTATTCCCCCAGGGAAGAACGCGGTCCCGTTGATACGTACAGACGCCCGGATCGCTCCAGGGCCATATAGGTGACCGTGGATTCCATCTCCGCGTACAAACTAGACACAACCGCGGCTGTCAACCTTTGCTCATTTGCCATATACCCTAAAGTAAATGCGGGAATGCATTATGAGGACGAGCTCTACTCCAACGCCTTTCCTTTTTGGCCATGGTCCCGGGCGCCGAACAGCGCGGTGCCGAGCCGGATCTCCGTAGCGCCCTCTTCGATGGCGACTGCGTAATCGTGCGTCATGCCCATGGAGAGTGCCTCGAAATTGAGCTGCGGGTGCTGCTGCGCGTAGCCATCCCGCAACTGGCGCAGTCGCTGGAAGTAGGGACGCACCGCCTCGGCATCGCGCAGGTAGGGGGGCACGGTCATCAGCCCGCGCAGGGCGAGGTGGGGCATGCCGGGCAGCGCTTCGAGCAGCGCATGCAGCTCAGGACTGTCGGGAGTGGCGCCTTCCTTGGACGCTTCCTCACTCAGCTTGATCTCGATCAGAATCGGCAGTGTTCGGTCTTGCGCGGCGGCTGCGGTCTCCAACCGTTGCGCCAGCCGCAGCGAATCCACGCTGTCCACCGTGTCGAAGATCGCAGCCGCGCGCGCGGCCTTGTTGGATTGCAAGTGGCCGATGAGATGTGCGTGGAGCGGCCGCGATGTTCGCAGGGCGCTCCACTCAGGCTGCTTGGAATCGAACTCCTGCACCTTGTTTTCGCCGATGTGGGTAACGCCCAAGGCAACGGCCTCCGCAATCGCGGCGACCGGGTGCATCTTGGTGACGGCGATCAGCGTGATCTCGCTGCGGGCGCGGCCAGCGCGACGACATGCGGAAGCGATCTCGCCTTCGACCGCTGCGAGATTGCCGGCAAGCTCGGCAGCCGTGTTCATGGGCGCGCTGCCAACTGGTCACCGATACGAATGCAGTCCTCTGCCAATGCGTCGAAGTCTTCCATGCGGCTGCGATGGTTGGTGATGGCGAGGCGAATTGCATACCGGCCATCGAGCACGGTGCCGGAGACGATATGGCGGCCAGACTCCTGCAATTCGACCACGATGCGGCGGTTCAGGGTATCGGTCGCTTGGTCGTCCAGCGAATCCTGCCGGTAGCGGAAGCAGATGACATTCGTGGGACGAGGTGCGGCCAGCTCCAGATGGGGCGCGGCTTGGATGAGAGACTCCAGGTACTCTGCCTGCGCCATGTTGCGCGCGATCAGGTTGGCATACGCATTCACGCCGTGGACCTCAAGAGACATCCAGAGCTTCAGAGCACGAAAGCTGCGAGTCAGCTCGATGCCGCGATCGGCGAAGGGAAGGCCGCCGACCATGATGCCGCCCTCTGCCTCTTCCAGATAACTGGCGTGGGTGGCAAAAGTGGCAGTATGCAGCGCAGGATCGCGCACCAGCACGCAGCCGATCTCAAAGGGCAGAAAGATCCATTTGTGCAGATCGAAGGCCAGGGAGTCGGCCTGTTCCATCCCACTGACCAGAGGAGCGTATTGCGGAGTGAGGCGAAGCAGTGCGCCAAAGGCGCCGTCCACATGAAACCACAGATCGTACTTGCGGCAGAGCGCGGCCAGCGCAGGCAGATCGTCGATGGCGCCGGTGTTGACGGTGCCGCAGTTGGCGATCATGACAATGGGACGATGGCCCGCTGCCAGGTCCTGCTGGATCTGTAACTCGAGTTGCTGCAGATGGATGGTGTGGGCGGCGGTCACCGGAATCCGGCGGTAGCTGTCCCGGCCCATCCCCATCAGCTCCATCGCCTTCACCGCCCAGGAGTGGGTCTCGGTCGATCCATAGACCAGCAACTGGGGCTGGCCGGCCTGCAAGCCATGCTGGCGGACGTCGAAGCCGGCACGAGCACGCCGTCCCACCGCGAGGCCAAGCAGGTTGGCCATGGTGCCGCCGCTGGTCAGCACGCCAGTGGTCTCGGGCGGCATGCCCATCAGGCTGGCCAGCCAGCGCAGGCATTGCTCCTCAATCACCACCGGCGCCTGGCGGCCGCCTGCCATATGTGCGTTGAGCCCGGAGGCCAGCATGTCGGCCAGCATGCCCAGGGGCGTCCCGGTCCCGCGTACCCAACCCCAGGCGCGTGGGTGGCGGTTCCCGATGGTGTAGGGCAGGACGTGCTCTTGAAAGGTGCGGTAGACCTCCGCAGCGGGTCGTCCGGTCATGGGAAGCGGGCTGGCCAGCGCGTCCGCCGAGCCTGCGGGCAGGGCGCGCCAGGCGGGCTGCTCCCGCAGGCTGGCCTGGTCGTCGAACATATCGTCGAGCATGCGGTGCCCCAGGGAGCGTAGCTCCAGCCAAGCTTCCGGGGTCGCAGGGTCGAGGGTAGGCTCCTGCACCGGCTGGGTGGCTTCGCTGACTGGAGAGGGAGAGGGCTGAGGCATAGCTGGAGACCTCGCAGTTCAATAATGCGGGCGAGGCACGCCGGAAGGGTGCTTGAACGCTCGGGTCTACGTCCCGATACGGGATCGCAGCGCCATAGGTGAGGATACCTTGTCGACTGCGGATTTCGCGAGCTGGCGAAGAATGGGGGCAGGTAAGGCTACAGGACGGAGCTGAAGGGCAGGACTACAGGGCCTGGACGAGCTGCGGGAGCAGGCCGACGTGGCTGGTCTCGTAGAGGGCGAGCAGGCGCTGGCGCATGAGGTAGTAGGCTGCGGAGGCCTCATGGATATAGAAGGGGATCTGCAAGCTGTGCCGGCGGAGCAGCATGGCCATTTCAATCTGGCCGATGGCCTTTTGCAACCGGGCGGCGTCGCGCCGCATGATCTCGGCCACCACGGTGGCGTCTTCGAAGTTCCAGCGCTGCACGAAGATGGCCAGGTCTAGCATGACTTCCGCATTGCGGCGCAGGCGGGGCAGTCCATCGGTGCCTCCCAGCAGGCGCCACATGGCCTGGGGCTGCAACTCCAACTGATTGCCGTGCGGCTCCAGATAGGCCTTGGCGATGATCTCCAGATCGGCGAAGTTCAGCGGCTCCAGCCGCGCGAGCAGCGTGGTCCAGGAGGTGTTCTGCTGGGCGCGGCGGCGCAGCACGAAGCGAGCCTGAACCCCGACTAGGGCGACGAGTAGTAGCGAAAGGGTGAGCAGAGCCATCATCGATCTACCGCCTTTCCTTCCTCGACTTCAAGGCTTCGGCCAGATCGTAACTGAGTCTAGTGCTGACATGCAATACCGTTTCTTGCATCTCGGCGGTGGCGAGTGTTCTTTTGGGCTCGTCTCTCCAAAATGACCCAATCCAGAACAAAAGTGTGCCGAGATACGCAAATGACCGAAGGTGTTCCAGCGCTCCAAAGTGGTGCGTCCGACCCCAGTAGGCATGCAGCCCATCCACCATGAAGGACATGAGCGCCCAGGTGGTAAGGCCGTAGCCCAGATGCATCACATGTGAGCGCCAGTGCAGACCGATCCGCTGCGAGGCGAAGAGGATCACTGTGAACAACTCGCAGGTAAGGATACTGGTGAACAGGTTCGCGCGAATCTGCCACAGAGCAGCCAGGGTTGAATCCCCAGGATGGACCCCGAGGCTGAGTACGGCTGCCAGCAGTATGGCCAGGAGGCCGAAGTACATCAGACGAGCGCGGGAGTGCTCCTCCCAGCGCGCGGCGGGGCGAAAGACAATATATGCAATTTCCGTAAGTACCGCCAGCAAAAGAAGAAAATCGAGCGCGACGCTGATCCAGTAGGCACGGGTATAGACCTGCGCACCCGCCACCCGGTAGGTGACGAAGAGCACAATCGTAGTCAGGATTTGATAGCCACTGTAGGCGGTGAAAAAGGGGAAGCTTCGCACGCGCTGCCTAGCGAAGAGGATGAAGACCAGGGCGACATGGCCAAGAAAGCCTGCCGCCCACAGTGCCTCATCCAGCAGTGACAAATCCATCTGCCCGCCGCCTCTCTGCGACGAGGGTAGCGCTTTACATGCCTAAAAGCGATGCCAGGTACAAGATGTAATCGCTAGTTGTGCGGGGCGGTGGCACCGGATTGGTCCCACCCGGGCCACTAGCAGGAGCCGCAGTACGAGGCGGTGGAACCGGGTTGGTGCCGCCTGGTCCTGCGGCGAAAACGGGGGCGGTGAGTGCCAGTAGCGCTGCGGATAGAGCAAAGGTGCGAAGATAGCGTTGCATATAGAGCTCCCAGAGCGCGGATGCGCTGAGAGCAAATGTAAACCAAAGTGACTAGTCAAAGCCCCAAGTATGTTACCAAGGGGTGACGAATTGCAAGCATTTCGCAGACATTCGTTACGAATTGGCGGTCCTTTGAAGGCTGTCAGCGGCCCTGCTCCTCCAGGTACTTCTCCGCTTCGAGCGCAGCAGCGCATCCCGAGCCAGCGGCAGTAATCGCCTGTCGGTACCGGCGGTCCTGCACATCGCCGCAGGCATAGGCGCCCTCCACCCGGGTATGCACGAAGTCGTGGGTGATCACATACCCATCGCTGTCAAGGTCGATCTGCCCCTCAAAGGCCTTTGCATTCGGCTCATGCCCAATGCCCAGAAACATGGCGCTGACTGGCAGCACAGATTCGTCAAGGGTGAGGCGATTCCTGAGGCGGAGGCCGGTAACTTCCCTCTGCTCCACTCCCAACACTTCTTCAACCGTGACATTGGGCAGGAATTCGATTTTGGCATGGTTGCGGGCGCGCTCCAGCATGATGTGCGAGGCGCGGAAGTTCTCTGAGCGATGCAGCAGCGTCACCTTGCTGGCAAAGCGGGTGAGAAAGAGGGCCTCTTCCATGGCGGAGTCTCCGCCGCCGATCACAGCCACCTCCTTGCCGGAGAAGAAGAAGCCGTCGCAAGTAGCGCAGGAGGAGACGCCGTGGCCGATCAGGGCTTCCTCAGAGGGCAGGCCAAGCCAGCGGGCTGAGGCACCACTGGCGATGATGAGGGTGCGGGTGAGGATGGTCTCACTGCCCAGATTGAGCGCGAAGGGGCGCCTGGACAGGTCGACCGAGACCAGATGCGCCATGCGGAACTCTGCCCCGAAGCGCGCTGCCTGCTTCTTCATGTTCTCGATCAGCTCGGGCCCCTGGATGCCCTCCGGCCAGCCAGGAAAGTTTTCTACCATCGTCGTGATGGAAAGCTGGCCACCCGGCTCATGGCCCTCGAGCACCAGCGGCTTCAGATTGGCGCGGCCGGTGTAGATGGCCGCGGTGAGTCCGGCGCAGCCGGATCCCAGGATTACAGTGTCGCGAACGTTGTCTGTCATGATCTGTGCATCTTTGATTCTAAACATGAAGAAACGACTCGACGGGGCCGGTAGGACCGTGGGCGACTGGGGAGAAGAGCGAAATGGCGAATCTGGTGCTGGTGTACGGCTTGCGGCTGCTGCCTGCCGACGAGGTCAAGCAGGTGGGTGCTGCCCCCATCACGCTGAACAACGGCAATGCAGCCGAGGTGACGATGCATGTGCTGGAGGGCTCGCGCGAGCAGATCGAAAACCAGTTGAAACAAAGCATTGACGCGTTCTTCGACTTTTATCCGGAGATTTGACAGGACACTGCATTGCGGCAGGCGTTCTGGCTCCGCCGCGAAGCGTTCCGTGGGCAGTGTGCATCTTTCTAGTAGTAGAAAGTGCTTGCCCAGCAAGTGCGTGCAACGGCAGGAGGAGCGGTGGGGATGGCAACAAATAGTCAGGGGATGCGAAGCAGTACGAAGCGGCCACACGTGGTGGTGCTGGGCGCAGGCTTTGCAGGATTGAATGCGGCATTGCACCTGGGCGAGATGGCAGTGGACGTCACGCTGATCGACCGGCGCAATCACCACACCTTTCAGCCGCTGCTCTATCAGGTTGCGCTGGGAGTGTTGTCGCCGGCCGATATCGCCGAGCCCATCCGTACCGTGATGCGCGGCAAGAAGAATGTCGAAGTGCTGATGGATGAGGTCATTGGCCTCGACCTGGCGAGCCAGACGGTGCAGCTGCGCAGCAGTGCGCGCGTTCCTTACGACTATCTGATCGTTGCTACCGGTTCGACGCACTCCTACTTCGGGCACAACGAGTGGGCGAAGCTCGCCCCCGGACTGAAGACGGTCGAGGACGCGACAGAGATCCGCCGCCGCATCATGCTGGCTTATGAGCTGGCAGAGCGCGAAGCAGTCGAGACAGGGAAGTATCCGCCCCTGAATTTTGTAGTGATCGGGGGCGGCCCGACCGGGGTGGAGCTGGCTGGGGCTATCCGGGATATTGGGAGCCTCTACCTGAGCGAGGACTATCGCCACATCGACACCACCAAGACGCGGGTCGTGCTGATTGAAGGAGGCCCGCATATCGTCCCCTCCTATCCGGTGGACCTGCAGGAGAAGGCTGCCGAACAGTTGAAGTCCCTGGGGGTGGAGATCCTTACCGGCAAGATGGTGACGGATGTGCAGCCCGGCTATGTGGTGCTGGGGAAGGAGCCGGATACGGAGCGGATTGACGCTCTGGTGACCTTGTGGGCGGCTGGCGTGCAGGCCTCCCCCCTGGGCAAGATGCTGGGCGTCCCCCTGAACAAGAAGGGCTCCGTCGTCGTCGATGCGTTCCTGAACCCGCCGGGTCACACCAACATCTTTATCTGCGGCGACCTGGCCGAGGCCAGTGAGAACGGCAAGCCAGTGCCGGGGGTGGCCCAGCCGGCGATGCAGATGGGCGCACATGCAGCGCGGCTGATCGAGGCAGACCTCGAAGGGAAGGCGCGCAAGCCCTTTCACTACTTTGACAAGGGCGACATGGCGACGATTGGGCGAGCACGCGCCATTGCCGATGTGAAGTGGCCATTCCACGCGCACTGGGGCGGCTTCCTGGCCTGGATGTCGTGGCTGGTGGTGCACATCTACTTCCTGGTGGGCTTCCGCAATCGCATTGCCGTGATGCTGCAGTGGGCTTGGACCTACCTCACACTGAGCCACGGTGCGCGCCTGATTACCGGCAGTCAGCGGCTGCCGGGATGGGCGGAGCAAGTCTCTGACCGCGCATCTGCGAACCAGGGGCCGCTCGATCTGGCATCGCCGGCGAACTTCGATATAACTTCCACACCCGGCGCGCAGATGGCGAGCGACGCAGAGCCGCATCGCGCTGCCGTCTAGCAACAGGTAACAGGGATGGTGGCCTGCGCGACTGGTCCACCGATCGGCTTGCTTTGACCCGCTTTACCGCGAAGGTCGCCACTGGGGAGAGGGCCTCTCCCTCAGCGGCGCGCAAGCGATGGCGGTCTTCCCGGTATGATCGGGCGGCTACCTCAGTGTGCTAATTCGCTTTGTGAGGATAACAGATGGTCTCTGTGTGGGTCTCTGGGTGGATGCGCCCGGTACGCTTGTTGTCGGTTCTGCTGATTGCGTTTCTGACTGGCTCCTTGTGGGCGCAGCCTGCGCCGAAGCTGCGGCCCACGCGCCCACTGAAGGTGCCGGCGCTGGCCTATGAGCGCTATACACTGCCGAATGGCCTGACCGTGCTGTTGCATGAGGATCATCGGCTGCCGCTGGTAGCTGTCGACCTGTGGTACCACGTGGGCCCGGTGAACGAGGCGAAGGGCAGAACAGGATTTGCCCACCTGTTCGAGCACATGATGTTTGAGGGCGCTGAGCACGTAGGCGAGAAGGCGCATTTCAAGCTGCTGGAAGGCGTCGGCGCAACGGGCATCAACGGCACCACCGACTTCGACCGCACCAACTACTTTGAGACACTCCCCAGCAATCAGCTGGAGCTGGCGCTTTGGGCAGAGAGCGACCGCATGGGCTTTCTGCTGGAGACGCTGGATCGCGAGAAGCTGACCAACCAGCGCGACGTGGTGCGGAACGAGCGGCGACAGGGCGAGAATACGCCCTATGAGTTGAGCGATGAGCGGGTGTACCACGAGCTGTTTCCCAAGGACCATCCCTATTACGCATCGGTGATTGGCTCGCATGCGGACATCGAATCGGCGCGGCTGAACGATGTGCGTGCGTTCTTTCACAACTACTACACGCCCAACAATGCCAACCTGGCGATTGCCGGCGACTTCGACAAGGAGAAGCTGAATGCGATGGTGGAGCGCTACTTCGGACCTATTCCCAAGGGACCGGAACCGCCGCCGGTGAGCGTGACCACGCCGCCGTTGACAAACGAGAAGAACTGCACTGTAACGGATACAGTGCAGTTGCCCCGCGTCACTGTGGCCTGGTTGATGCCGGCGGCCTTTCAGCCGGGCGATGCGGATGCCACACTGTTGATGAAGGCGCTGGGTGGGGGGAATGCCAGCCGCCTCTACCGCAAGCTGGTGTATGAGAAGCAGATTGCACAGAGCGCGGAGTGTTCCCTGCAGTCGCTGCGGCTGGGCTCGGTGGCCCAGTGCGATGTGGTGGCGCGGCCGGGCGTCAAGGCAGAGGATCTGCGCACGGCCATCGATATCGAGCTGCGAGCAATGCGCGAGCAGGGTCCAAGCGCAGCCGAGGTGGATGGAGCGCGCAACACGCAACTGACCACGTTGATCCGCGATCTGGAGAAGCTGGGTGGTTTTGGCGGCGTCGCCGATCGTATGGACTACTACAACTACTACACTGGCGATCCGGGCTACCTGCCCAAGGACGTGGCGCGATATCAGCATGTGACCGTGGCCAGTGTGCGCAAGCTGGCGCAGGCGGAGCTGGTGGATGCGAAGCGGGTCGTGGTGACCACGCTTCCCGGGCAGAAGGTGACGGATGATGTGCCGCGCAGCCCCGCGGATACAGACGCCAATGTAAAGGTGGAGAGCCCGTACCCGGTGAGCTTCGAGACGGCGCAGCAGTGGCGCAAGACTGTTCCCGGGCCTGGCCCACTGCCTGCGGTGCATCTGCCGGTGCCGAAGGTGTTTACGCTGAGCAACGGGATGCACGTCTACCTGGTCGAAGACCATTCGCTGCCGGTGCTGAATGCGAGTGTGGTGACGCTGGCCGGCAGCGATGCCAATCCAGCGGCCAGGCCGGGGCTGGCAGACTTTACCGCGCACATGCTGACTCAGGGTACGCGCGACCGCACTGCTCCGGAGATTGCCGAGGCAGCCGATCGTCTGGGAGCGCGGCTGCGTTCCGATGCGCAGGCGAACAACGCGGATACGTCGCTCGACTGTCTGAGCAACACGACAGACGCGGCGCTCGACCTGCTTTCCGATTTGACCGAGCACCCCGCCTTCGACGCGAAGGAAGTAGATCGCGTCCGCAAGCAACAGCTCACCAGCATTCTGCAGGAGGGCGATGACCCCATAGCCTCTACCTTCCGGGTGGGGGCGAAGGCGCTCTATGGCACCGCGCCGTATGCCTATCCACCCGTTGGCACCACTGCGTCGGTGAAGTCCATTGGCAGGCAGGATCTGGAGAGCTTCTGGACCGCACACTACGGACCGCAGACTGCGGCGCTGGTGCTGACCGGCGACGTCACTGAAGTGGAGGCGCGAGCCCAGGCAGAGAAGTACTTTGGACCGTGGCGCGCCAAAGATGCTGCCGCTGTAACCGAGGTTCCCCAACCCGCGGCGCCCGAGCGCAAGCTTGTGCTGGTGGATAAGCCGGGCGCGCCGCAGACAGTGCTGTTTGCGGTGGGGCTGGGTGTGCCGCGCTCGACGCCTGACTACCCAAGCATCGTGATCATGAACGATGTGCTGGGCGGACTTTTCTCCTCGCGTATCAACACCAACCTGCGCGAGACGCACGGCTACACCTATGGAGCGTTCTCCGAATTTGCCTTCGACCGGTTTGGCGGACCGCTCTATGCCGGGGCGCAGGTGCGCACGGATGTGACCGCGCCGGCCGCAGCAGAGCTGTTCAAAGAACTGGACCGCATCACCAGCGAACCACCTACCGCGACCGAGCTGAAGCTGGCGCAGGAGTCAGAGATTCGCTCCGTGCCGGGACATTTCGAGACTGGCCGCGATATCTCACGGTTGATTGGCGAGCTGTTCGTCTTTCATCTGCCGGACAGCTACTACGCGCGGCTTCCGGAGCAGTTCGCTGCCGTGCAGCCGCAGCAGGTGCGAGAGGCGGCGGTGGAGCATGTTCATGCGAAGCAGCTGATCGTCGTGGCAGTAGGGGACCGGGCCAAGATAGAACCCGGGCTGAAGGATCTGAAGCTGGGTCCTATTGAGTATCGCAACGAGTCTGGCGAATTGCTGCCGCAGCAGTAGGCTGCTGTGCAGTCTGGGTATCCCACCCTACGCGTTGCGTAGGATGGGGCACCCGTTTGGTGGTAGGGCAGCGGACTGCAGGTCCTTCGCTTTGCTCAGGATGACAATCGTTTTGATGACATGCCGCCTTGCTGAATCGCTCGCGAGTCAGCAAGTGCGGGATGGGGCACCCGGTATGGTTGTGGTCCCACAAAAGTCTGTCATCCTGAGCGGAGCGTAGCGAAGTCGAAGGACCTGCTGTTCAGCACTGCCGGATGAGGGAGATGCAGGTTCTTCGCTTTGCTCAGGAGGACACGCCAGCAGGGCGCCGTTGCGAATCCTTTGCTGCGGGCAGGCAATCAGCGTACTACGCGCCTACCGGCTCCGGGGTGCGGACATTTACCGGGGTGAGCCAGTTGTAGCGATCCGGGCGGGTGCCATTCACGATGCCGAAGAACTCTTCCGAGAGCTGATGGGTGATGGGACCCGGCTTGCCGTCCTTGACCAGGATGCGATCGACGGAGCGGATGGGTGTGATCTCAGCCGCGGTCCCGGTGAAGAAGACCTCGTCGGCGATGTAGAGCAACTCGCGCGGGAGCGCCTGCTCGACCACGGGAATGCCGAGATGGCGGGCCAGGGTGAGCACTGCGTCGCGGGTGATGCCGTTGAGCACTGAATTGGCCAGCGGGGTGGTGTAGATGGTGGAGTTGCGGATGACGAAGAGATTTTCGCCAGAGCCTTCGGAGAGATAGCCATTCACGTCCAGCGCGATGCCTTCGCTGTAGCCGTTCAGGTCGGCTTCCATGCGAATGAGCTGGGAGTTCAGATAGTTGCCTCCGGCCTTGGCCAGGGACGGCATGGTATTGGGCGCAAGGCGGTTCCAGGAGGAGATGCATACATCCGCGCCCTCATCGCCCGGCACGTACTTGCCCCAGGGATAGTTCGCGATGTAGGTCTCGACCGGCGAGCCTTTGGGGTTGACACCGATCTCGCCGTAGCCGCGGAAAGAGAAGGGACGAATGTAACAGGGCGCGATACCATTTGCCTCCACCAGCTCAACTACCGCGGTGTTGAGCTGCTCGAGGGTGTAGCCAAGGTCCATGCGATAGATGCGGGCTGAATCGAGCAGGCGGTGCATGTGCTCGGGCAGCCGGAAGATGGCTGCGCCGCCCGGCTGGGTATAGCAGCGAATGCCTTCGAAGATAGAGGAGCCGTAATGCAACACGTGGCTCATGACATGCACCTGCGCCTTGTCCCAGGGGATGAGTTGTCCGTTGTGCCAGATATGGGAGGTGGGCTGGATGGGCATGAAAGCTCCTTGGTCGAAGTCGCGGGCTCTTACTCTGAGCCAATTATAGGGGAGCGATCCGCGCGCTTCACTCGTCGCGGAGAGACTCCATGGGCGGAATGCTGGAGGCGCGCAGCGCGGGGATCGTGGAGGCAGCGGCGCCGATGATGCACAGACTGAGCAGAGCGCCGGCGTAGGTCCACGCGTCCGAGGCCGCAACGCCAAAGAGGAAGCTGTGCAACAGCCGGCCAGTGGCGAGCGAGAGCGCGATGCCGATCACCAGCCCGGCGAGCACCATGGTCGCGCCCTGACGCAGGATCATCTGCAGCACCGAGGCGCGTGGTGCCCCCAGGGCAAGCCGGATCCCAAGTTCGCGGCGGCGATACCCAACAAGCTGCGCCAGCACGCCGTACAGGCCGGTCAGCACCATCAGGACGGCGAGCGCGGCGAACCCGCCCGTGATGTAAAGGCCGAGGCGATTGGCGAAGTTGCTCCTGTCGACGGTCTGCTGCAAAGTGTCGAAGTTGTCCAGTGCATACTCCGGCGCCACCTGGTGGAAGATAGAGCGGGCTATGGGAGCAACGGGCACATCGCCGCGCGTCTTCACCAGAAAATTGACGACGGTCTTCAGCAGAGCCGGGTAGTAGAGCGACGTCGTAGGGATCTGCTGATAGGGAAGCAACAGCAGCGGGCTGGCGGGCTGATTGACGGCGGTGTCTTTCTGATCCGCCAGCACGCCGACGACGGTGTAGGGCTTGAGCATGCCGGTGTCCTTGCCACCCAGATCCATCTGATGTCCCAGCGGATCGCGATCCTCGAAGACCTTACTCGCGAGGGTCTGATTGATGACGATCACCAGGGGCGCGGTGATGGTGTCGCTGTCAGCGATCATGCGGCCGCGCAGCAGCGGAGTGCCGAGCAGGCGTGCGTAGTCTGGACTGGCAGCGGACATTCTTGCGGTATAGCGATGCGCATCATCCTGCGGCTGGCCGAGGATGCGGAAGCTGGTGTGCATGTCTATGCCGGAGAGTGGCGGAGCGGTGGCGAGCGCGGCAGACGCGACGCCGGGAGCCTGGCGGAGACGATCGAGCACTGGTCCGTATGCGCTGACGGCGACCGAGACTGGAGCATGCCCAGTGTCGGTCGATACGGCCATGTTGGAAAAGCCTGCCGCGTCGCCGGGCACTGCGGTGAAGCCGGTGATGTTGGTAGTCGAAAAGCCGAGCGCGGTGTGTTGCAGATTCCAGAGTGTATGAAAGAGCAGGCCAGTGGCTACCAGCAGCAGGGTGGAGAGTGCCACCTCGCCGATGACCAGGCTGCGAGTGAGCTTGCTTGAGACGCTGCGGGTGCCCAGGCCGCGAGAGGCAGATTGCAGGGCGCGCTGGGGACTGGTGCGCGCGACCAGGAGCGCGGGCAGGATGGAGGAGAGCAGCGCGGCGAGCAGGGCGAGGGCACCGAGGATCACGATGACCGACCAGTCCAGCGTGATGCTCTCCGCGCGCGGAAGGGTGCCATCGGGCAGCCGACGCACAGCGCGCAGCAGCAGCCAGGCCAGCGAGACACCGAAGCCGCAACCGAGCATCGCGAGTATGCCGCCTTCGGCCAGCATCTGGCGGATGAGCCGCCCCCGCGGAGCGCCCAGGGCCGCGCGCACGGCGAACTCCTGCTGCCGGCCCAGGGTGCGGGCGATCATCAGATTGGCCACGTTCGCGCAAGCAATCAGCAGGACCAGGGCCAGGGCACCCACCAGGCCGAGGAAGACGGGGCGGACCTGGCCGGTAAGGGTTTCAAGGTAGGGAACTGCAGTTAGCGCGAGCGGGTTTGCTGTCTTTGGATTGGCGTGGTTGATGCTTTGCGCGGTGCGGTCGAGCTCGGCCTGGGCCTGCGCCAGCGTGACGCCGGGGCGCAGCTTGCCGAAGATGTAGTCAAAGGAGTACCCGCGGCTGGTTTGCATGAACGCTGTCGGCTGCAAGGGCAACCAGATACCTTTGCGAATATCCGCGCCCGTGGACTCGGGAAAACGGAAGGCGGCGGGCATGACGCCGACGACCGTGCGCGGCTGGGCATTGACCCGGATAGTGCGGCCCACGATGGCAGGGTCTGCGTGAAAAGTGTAGCGCCACAGTCCTTCGGACAAAAGGACTACGGCGGGGCCATTCGCTTCGCCCTCCGGCGCAGTGAAGGTACGGCCCAGCAATGGCTGGATGCCGAGCATGGAGAAGAGATTGGGGCTGATGGTGGGCGCGACCACGGAGGTGGAGCCGGCGCTGTCCTGCTCACTGCTCTGGACCACGCCCACGTCGTCGGAGTAGATGGCTACCTGCGCGAAACTGTGCGTGGTCTGGTCGCGGACGTCGCGGTAGTTGAGCCAGGAGGTGGCGTTGCGGGGGCCTCCGGGCTGGTCTGGATTGACGGCGATCAGGCGGCTGGCATCCGCGTAGGGAAGCGGGCGCAGCAGCACATCCTCGGCCACGGTAAACATGGCGGTGTTGGCGCCGATGGCGAGAGCGAGCGTGATCACCGCGAGCGCGACAAAGCCGGGGGCGCGCCGCAACTGGCGCAATGCATGGCGCAGATCCTGAGCGAGAGTGGACATGGAAGTCTCCAAGCGAACGATGTCACGAAGAGCACGCCGAGTGCCAATACCACGTGCGTGCAGAGGCAGTATTCCTGCGTATTTGAGCCTGGGCTTAGACGTGACAGCGTCCACTGTTCCAACCAGGCGTCCGGAAATGGACAGACTCAGGCAGGGGCGCTGCCCCTCGCGGTCATGCTAAGTTCAGGTTCTCGACCATGTCAGGGAGGAGTTGGCGATGCTGTTGGGACCGGCGACCATCGCGCTGCACGGGCTGCGCGATTCGAACTATGTGCGCTTCTCTCTGCTTGCCCTCTCGTCGATCTTCTTCCTGGTCGATCCGTTTGCAGCGATCGGCACCTTCATCGCCATCACCGCCGGGGCCGACGCCGCGCGGCGCAAGCGCACGGCACGGCGCGGCGCGCTGACCTGCTTCATCGTGCTGACCAGCTTTGCGCTGGTGGGCCGGGTGATCTTCAAGACGTTTGGCATCACGCTGCCAGCGTTTGAGATTGCTGGCGGCCTGATCCTGCTGCTGATCGGCATCGACATGCTGGAGGCGAAGCGTTCCCCTACTCAGGAGTCGACGGGGGAGACCGAGGAGGCAGCGGCCAAGGACGATGCAGGCATTGTGCCGCTGGGCATACCCATGCTGAGCGGGCCGGGCGCCATCTCCAGCGTGATGGTGCTGGTGGGCCAGGCGAACCGCATCTGGGAGTGGGCAGCGATTCTGGTGTCGATTGGCATCACGGCATGGGTGAGTTACTGGGTGCTGGTGGGCGCGGACCGGATTCGCCGCGTGATGGGCGATACCGGCATCCGCATCCTGGTGCGCATCATGGGATTGCTGCTGGTAGCGCTGGCGGTGCAGTTCTTTGTCAATGGATTGACCGATTTGGGAGTGATTGCCAAGCCCTGACACGGCTGCAGACGCGATTCTGTCATCTAGTGCAAAGGGAACCAGATTCGGGTTGATCCGGGTTCTGGTTCGGCGAGATTGACGAGATTAAGGAGCAAGAGCAAGATGCGCGCAAGCAATGTATGTCAGGGCCGTCAAAGCAGTAGTAGTTATCGAGCGTGGATGGTGCTGGCCATGCTGCTGACGCTGGCGTCCACACCGGCCCTGGCCCGATTTCAGCCGCAGCCATGCAAGAACGGATACACCGAGCAGCAGGAGGTCACCGAGGGGGCCAAAGCAGCGGCCCAGGTGGGGCAGCAGATGCCGCTGCTGCCGGATTCCGATCCGGTGAGCCAGTATGTGCGGCAGCTGGGAGGCAGGCTGGCGCAGCGCGCGCCCGGATACCGGTGGCCGTTCAACTTCCACGTGGTCAATGTGGCGGATATCAACGCCTTTGCCCTGCCGGGCGGGTCGATCTTCGTCAACCTGGGAACGGTGCAGGCAGCAGAGACCGAGGCGCAGTTGGCGGGCGTGATGGCGCACGAGATCTCACACGTGGTGCAGCGCCATGCCACCTGCAACATCACCAAGGAGCGCACTCCAAGTCTGCTGGCCGGCATCGGACAGATCGCCGCCGGAGTTCTGCTGCCCGGTGCGGCTGGGGCCGTGGTGCAGCAAGGCATCGGGCTGGGGACTGGTCTGTCGTTCCTGCGCAATTCGCGGGAGAGCGAGCGGCAGGCCGACTTGATGGGGACCGACATCTTGTATGACACCGGCTACGATCCACGCGCCATGCCGCAGTTCTTCGAGATCATTGAGGGCAAGTACGGGGCAGGCGGATCGCAGTTCCTGAGCGACCATCCGAATCCAGGCAACCGCGTCGGTTACGTAAACGATGAGATCGCCACGCTGCCGCGGCGCGCCAGTAATGTGAAGACCAGCGCCGACTTCACCCGCATTAAGAAGACCGTCGGCAGCATGCATCCATACACCGCAAAGGAAGTGGCTGCGGGCGGCTGGAAGCGGGGTGGAGGGGGACGTGCGCCGGTGGGTACGGCGACCGGCAATCCGCGGCCAGGCGCGCGCCTGACCGCAGCGGACTGGACACCGCAGGGCGAGTGGCAGAGCTTCAGCGGGGATGGCTTCACCGTCAGCTATCCCGGCAACTGGCGGGCGGGCGGCTCGGGAGCAGGAGCCATCATTGCTCCGCAGGGCGGCGTGGGCGATCAGAATGCGGTGGGGTATGGCATGCTGGCCGATCGCTTCCAGCCTGCGCAGGCTAACGATATCGGGGCAGCAACCGAGCAGCTGGTGGCGCAGATCCAGCAGCAGAACCCGCAGTTGCGGGCTGGCCGTGCGGAGGACGTGGAAGTGAATCAGGTGCACGGGCGTGCGCTGGAGGCGACCAATAGTGGAGCGGCAGGCGGGGGCACCGAGCGCGACTGGCTGGTGGCACTGCCCGAGCCGGGAACGAATGCGTTGCGCTACGTGGTCTTCGTCGCGCCGGAGGCAGATTTCAACACGCTACGGCCGACGTTTGAGAAGATGCTGCGCACCTTCAAGTTCACGCAATAGCGAAGTGCCCTCAAGAAGCGTCCGCGGCCCGCTGCTGGAGCGGGTCGCGGGGCTCCAACAGAACTGCTGTTCGAACTATCGCTGCAAAGGGCTGCGTGCGGTTTTCAACAGCCGCCGGGTTGCGCGATGGAGGGCCGGCACGTAGTATCTAACCTGTTGCACACGAGTGCAGTGAGTGAAGACGGCAATTGGCAGCTAAGTTGTGCCGGACCGAAAAGCTTGCTACACTCGTACGAGTAGTTGCTGGGAAGCTGGGTTCTGGAAAAGAGTCTGAAGCAGGCTCGGAGTAAAGATCCGCAGTACGTATGGTCACCCGGGTTGGATTGGTCCACTGGATCAAAGCCCGCACACCGAACATTCCTGAGCAGTAGGCCAGCGGGTCTTGATCCGCCGGCGGCCATTTTGGCCTCTCCCCGCTTGAGAGCGATACGGAGCTACGATCTTTCCAAGTTTTGTGCTGAGCGCCACTCGCATTTTGCGGGCTGACTACTTCGCGGGAGCCTCGAACGGGACAGTGAAGACTCCCTGTTGACGAGGACGAACTCCTGAGATAGTGTTGGTAAGTGCGCGAAAAACGATTCTAATCTGCGCTCTACGCGCGACGGAGTCGGAGCACACAAGTTCGAGGACCTGCGGCGACACCGCCGTAGATCTCGATCCGAAGCGGCCTGCTTAGGCGGGTGCAGCGAGGATCTTTGACAATCAGGTTGAACATGCCAGTCGTGAGAGATCAGCAGGAAACAGGCTTGATCATTCTCACAAGGTAAACCTCCCCGAGACCTTCGAGCCTCGGGGAGTGCGTGGTCATCTCGGACCTCCGTCCTGAGATGCCACGAGAACAGTTTCAAACGAGAGTTTGATCCTGGCTCAGAATCAACGCTGGCGGCGTGCCTAACACATGCAAGTCGAACGAGAAAGGGGCTTCGGCCCTGAGTAAAGTGGCGCACGGGTGAGTAACACGTGACTAACCTACCCTTGAGTGGGGAATAACTTCGGGAAACCGAGGCTAATACCGCATAAAACCTACGGGTCAAAGGAGCAATTCGCTTAAGGAGGGGGTCGCGGCAGATTAGTTAGTTGGCGGGGTAATGGCCCACCAAGACGGTGATCTGTATCCGGCCTGAGAGGGCGCACGGACACACTGGAACTGAAACACGGTCCAGACTCCTACGGGAGGCAGCAGTGGGGAATTTTGCGCAATGGGGGAAACCCTGACGCAGCAACGCCGCGTGGAGGATGAAGTATCTTGGTACGTAAACTCCTTTCGATGGGGAAGATAATGACGGTACCCATAGAAGAAG
>JBBRLT010000045.1:0-28683 GCA_038231235.1 Terriglobales bacterium | reverse complement strand
GTCGATGGGCAGCTCTCGGTGGCCACGGTCAATCAACGTCAGCAGTTGCACGCGGCGGGGACGGCCATAGTCAAAGAGCGCATCCAGCGCAGCGCGTATTGTGCGCCCGGTGTAGAGCACATCGTCTACCAGCACGATGTCGCGTCCGTTGACATCGAAGCCCAGATCGCCTGCCTGCACTACCGGCCGCACGTCGTGGGTTGAGAGATCGTCGCGGTAGAAGCTGATGTCCAGCACGCCGGTATCAATCGGATGCTTCTCGATGCTACCGATCAGTCTGGCCAGTCGCTGCGCCAGCGGGACACCGCGGCGCTTGATCCCGACCAGACCGAGTTGCTCTGCCCCGGCATTCTTCTCGACGATCTCGTGCGCCAGGCGGACCAGGGTCCGCTCAATCTCGGAGGCCGACATCAGCCGGCCCTTCTCGCGCAGCTTGGGAGTGGTGGCGCTCATAGTGGGTTCCTGCAGATGATACGGGCGCCGCGAAGGCGTAGCAACCAGCGTTCGCTTGGTCAGGCGCGGGTTGCAGACCGCCGGCCGGCCATTCGCGCGCCCAGCATGCCGCCCAACCCGGCCAGCAGCACCGTTCCGGCCGCGGTGACGGCAGTGCCCAGCAGCGTGACCCAGGCGCGGCCATCGGGGGTGAGGAAGAAGTTCATCCAGGAGTTCATCATCTCCATGCTGGCCGCTGTGCCGTGGGCCATGCTCTGGCTGGCCGTGGCGGTTTGCTGGATGTAGAGTGCGTAGTCCTTGTCCAGCACATCCCCCTGATGCAAGGAATAGCGCTCGACCAGGCGAAGGCCGGCAAGGAAGAATGCAGAGACATAGGCGGCCAGCAGCCCCATCAACGCCCCGATACGAAAGCCGGCGCGGCCATCGAGCATGGTGCCGGGGCGGTGACGCTGGTAGAGCGAGATCACCGCGATGGGGCCGGCGATGATCAGAGGGAAGAAGAAGGGAGGGATGGTGAGGATGCCGACTGGGATCGCGATGTAAAGGGCAAGCCGGAAGACGCGGCGCCAATCCACTCCGCGCGGGTCCCGTGCAAAGTCTCCAGACGCAGTCACGGAGTCGTCTTGATCCTCGGGCAGTGCGAGGCGCAGCTGAGGCGCGGCGCAGTGCGGACAGAAGCTTGCGTCCTCTTCCAGCGCGCCAGAACACCTGTGGCAGTACAAGGCCATACAGTTCTGAAGCTACAGGAACGCGGCAGCAGTGGGCAATTCCGAACGTCGAGCCCATTTTTGGCCGGCCTTCCTATGCAACTCAGTTCGGTCCGTATGCAAACAGGCGACCAGGCTCCACGTTCCATCCCAGGCTCAAGAGAATTGCTTTAGGATCACGGGACGCGAGTGCGCGAGATGCAGTCCGGTGCAAACCACGTGAGCATCCGCGTCCAACAGGAGAGAGTGGGATGAACTGGAGAGATTGCGTGGGGCACACGATGCAGTGCGCCGTGCTGGTGGGGATGATGTGTAGTGGGGGCGGGGCGCAGTCCACGCAGCCAGTCGGCGCAGCGGAAGCGAACACGCCCACCAAGGATGGAAGCAGCGTGCAGGGAGTGACTCGCATTCGCGGCGGCGATGGGATTGTGCTGGGGGCAGCGCCACCGACGGAGAAGATTCCCGTGACAGAAACCCTTCACGGCGACACCATTACTGACGACTATCGCTGGCTGGAGAAGCAGGGCGATCCTGCGACCCGTGCGTGGCTGGAGAAGCAGAACGCGTACACCGACAGCTATCTGAAACAGGTAAAGGTCCGGCCGCAGATTCAGGCGGAGTTGGAGAAGCTGGAGAAGGTGGAAACCTACTCACTGCCCATCAAGAGCGGCGAGCTGCACTTCTTCGAGAAGCGGCTGGCAGAAGAGAACCAGGGCTCCATCTACGTGCGGCGTGGCATCGCCGGCAAGGATGAGCGGCTGGTGGACGCGACCAGGCTGAGCACCGACCAGAACACCTCTGCGGGGATTCTGGATGTGACGCAGGATGGCGCGTTGATGGCGTACAGCATTCGCCAGGGCGGTGCGGATGAGCAGTCCGTGCATGTGATGGATGTGGTGGCGCGACGTGAACTGCCGGACCAATTGTCGGTCCAACGTTACCTGGGCGTTGCCCTCGCACCGGACAAGAAGGGCCTCTACTACTCCGTCTTCCATCATGAAGGCACGCTGGTGTACTGGCATAAGTTCGGTACGGAACAGACAACGGACACGATGGTGTTTGGCAAGGAGTACGAGGGCGAGGCGCTGGGCGAATTGGACCTGATCGGCGCTGGCGTCTCCGACAACGGGCACTGGCTGATTCTGAATATCAGCCGCGGCGTGCCGGCCAGGCGCGAAGACATCCTACTGAAGGATCTGCGCCAGCCCGATGCGCCAGTAGTGCCGCTGGTGTACGGCATCGAGAACCGCTTCACCCTGATCGATATCGGCACGGATGACTTCCTGGTGCGCACCGACATGGGCGCGCCCAAGGGACGCATCCTGCGGGCGGACCTGCATGCGCAACCGCAGCAGTGGCAAACAGTAGTGCCCGAAGCGAAGGATGTGATTGAAGCATCGACAGTGTTGGGCGGCAAGCTGTTCGTCGAGCGCCTGGCGGATGTGAAGAGCGAGATCGCCATCTACTCGCTGGATGGCAAGCAGCAGGGAATGGTGAAGCTGCCAGGCATTGGCAGCGCGACCGTTCCCTACGGTCGCCCGCTGGATAAGGAAGGTTTCTACAGTTTTACCTCCTTCAACGTGCCGCCGACCATCTACCGCTACCAGGCCGACACAGCGGCCACCAGCATCTTTGCGCAACCGAAGGTGCCGTTCGACTCCGCAAGCTATGAGGTGCGGCAGGTATTCTTCAACTCAAAAGATGGCACGCGTGTCCCGATGTTCATCGCTGGCAGGAAGGGGACGCTGCTGAATGGAAAGTCGCCGCTGCTGTTGACCGGCTATGGCGGCTTCAACGTCAGCGATACGCCGCAGTGGAACACCATGTACGCCTGGTGGATGCAGCAGGGCGGCTGGTTTGCGCTGCCCAACCTGCGCGGTGGCGGGGAGTACGGCGAAGACTGGCACAAGGCCGGCATGTTTGGGAAGAAGCAGAATGTCTTCGACGACTTCTTTGCCGCGTCAGAGTATCTGATTGCGCAAAAATACACTGACCGCGTGCATCTCGCGATCTGGGGCAGGTCGAATGGCGGCCTGCTGATGGGCGCGGCGATGACGCAGCACCCGGAGTTGTATGGCGCCATCGTGTGCGGCTACCCGCTGCTGGACATGCTGCGCTATCAGAACTTCCTGTTCGGCCGACTGTGGACGACCGAGTATGGGTCCGCCGATAATGCAGCGGACTACAAGTACATTCGTGCCTATTCTCCGTACCAGAATGTGAAGCAGGGCGAAAAGTATCCGGCGATCATGTTTTTCTCCGGCGACAATGACACCCGCGTGGACCCGCTGCATGCACGGAAGATGACCGCAGAGATGCAGGCGGCCACCGGCGGCGACCGGCCTGTGCTGCTGCACTACAGCCTCAAGGGCGGCCACAGCTCCGGCGTGTCAATTACGCAGCAGGTGCAGGATGATGCGGATATTCTGGCGTTTCTTTGGAATGAGACGGCGAGATAGGGGACTGCAGAGAACGGCAGACGAAAGCAGATTAACGGCGGCCAAGGAATAGATGTTCATGGTTCAGCAGAGTTGAAGGATTGATCTGTGGTGTTCTGCTGTTGATTGCAGTTATCTGCCTCTGTCCGACGTCGCCTGCAACACGGCCATCACTCGCGCGGCGCTGCTTGCGATATCGAAGTGCTGCGCGAAGCACAGCAGTGCCTGCTGGCGCATGGCTGCGCGTCTGTCATCTGAAAGAAATTCCCACTCGCTCAGCAGAGTCCTGGTGCCGTGCAGCGTGTCCGGCGCGGCCAGGCCGGCGCCGGCCGCTGCAATCTCGCGCCAGATGTTGACCTCCCGGGACAGCAAGACGGGAAGACCGCAGGCCAGCGATTCGGCGACAGCGATGCCGAAGTTTTCCTGGTGAGAGGGCAGCGCGAAGACCTCTGCAGCCGCGAAGGCGCTCCACTTCAGCGAATCACGCAGCATGCCGGTCCACAGGACGCGGTCGGCGACGCCCAGGGTAGAGGCGCGTGCCGCCAGCTTGCGCTGCCAGCCCAAGTCATCCGGGCCGGCGAAGACCAGCCACCATTCGGGATCACGGGCCAGCGTGGCGGCGAAGGCTTCCAGCAGCAGGTCGCATCCCTTCTTGGGATGAATCCGCCCCATGAACAGGAGCAGCCGCTTGTCCGTGAGCTCCGGCCAGCGGGCGAGGAACTCTGCCGCATTGATCGCAGGCGGCGGCGTGGTGCCAAGCCCGGTGACGATGGCGTTCGCGCGGTAGAGCGGGAAGGACTGCGGAGCCAGCAGCTTTTCCTGCTCGCAGGTGAACAGGACAGCCTGCGCGTCGCGCAGCACGCGGTAGTCTGCCCAGGGCCAGTAAAGCCACTTCTTCAGGTGCTTGAAGGGGAACCGCCGCCGGAACCACGGGTCGAGCATCCCATGAGGAAATACAAAGTAGGGCGTGGGGGTGCAGTGCAGGGCCCGCCAGGTGGCGAAGCTGTGATATTGCCACAGCCCATTCACGATGACTGCGTCATAGCGGGCATGATGGCGCCGCAGCCAGGGCAGCAGGGCGGGCGTGAAGCCATAGCCGCCGCGCGCCGGTCCCAATGCGTGCAAGGGCAATGGAAAGGAGCGTGCCTCCGGGTCCGCAGGATCGTCCAGCGATGCAACCTCAACGCTATGGCCAGCCTGCCGGTGCGCGGCCGAGAGGCCACGAATCGCTGCAACGGGGCCACCGCCCGCGGCACGAATGGATGCGATGACATGGAGAAGATTCATGGTGAAGGCTGAGGCCAGGGCTCTACAGGCGGGTACCCTGGATTGTAGCGGCTCCGCTGGTGTTCGATGTGAGTGGATGCCATCCGCGGGTTGGCACCCAACGTGGGTGGGGCTCGATGGCATGATGGAAGAGCAATTTGGAAAACTGCGCGCCGTTGCTACTGCCTGGGCGCGCAGCTCCGCCGGAGACGGCGGTGGGGAGAGACAAAGCATGACGAGACCGGAATCCGATGCTCTGGTATTTTTTGGCGCCACAGGCGATCTCGCCTACAAGCAGATCTTTCCGTCACTCCAGCGGCTGGCCAAGCGCGGCAAGCTGAAGGGCCCGGTCATCGGAGTGGCCAAGTCCGGCTGGAAGCTAGATGACCTGAAGGCCCGCGCCCGCAAGAGCGTGGAAGAGCATGGCGGACTGGACCCGGAGGGCTTCGACAGGCTGATGGCGCAGTTGCGCTACGTCGATGGAGACTACGCGGACATTGAGACATTTCGTAAGGTGCGCCGCGAGCTGGGCGAGGCCAAGCACCCCATCCACTACCTGGCAATCCCGTCGAGCCTGTTCGGAGCAGTGATCGAGAAGCTGAAGGAATCCGGCTGCGCCGAGGGCGCGCGGGTGGTGATTGAGAAGCCCTTTGGCCGGGACCTGGACTCCGCGATGGCGCTGAACCAGGTCGTGCACAAGGTCTTCGACGAGAAGGACGTCTTCCGCATTGACCACTACCTGGGCAAGAACGCAGTGCAGAACCTGATGTTCTTCCGCTTCACTAATACCTTCCTGGAGCCGATCTGGAACCGGCAGTATGTGGAAAGCGTGCAGATCACCATGGCGGAGAGCTTCGGCGTGCAAGGCCGGGGCGGCTTCTACGACGAGACTGGCGCCATTCGCGACGTGCTGCAGAACCACCTCATGCAGTTGCTGAGCAATATCGCGATGGAGCCGCCCATTGGCTCCCATGCCGAAGCACTGCGCGACGAGCGTACCAAGGTGCTGAATGGCGTGCAGTGCCTAGAGCCAGCGCAGGTGGTACGCGGACAGGTTGAGGGATACCTGGATGAGAAGGGCGTGAAGCCGGGGTCGCAGGTAGAGACCTATGTTGCATTGAAGGTATGCATCAATAGCTGGCGGTGGAAGGATGTGCCGTTCTACATACGGACCGGCAAATCACTGCCGGTGACTGCGACCGAGGTAGTGGCGCGGCTGCGCCAGCCGCCGGCCATCTTCACCTTTGAGGCTCCGCCGCCAAATTATGTGCGCTTCCGGGTGAGCCCGGAGATGGCGATTGGCCTGGGCGCGCACGTGCGCGCGCCGGGCGAAGTACCGCGTGGAGTGCCGGTAGAGATGCTGGCGACACAGCATACAAATCCTGACGATGTGCTGCCGTACGAGGAACTGCTGGCAGATGCGATTGTTGGAAACCAGGCCCGCTTCGCGCGCGTGGACTATGTGGAAGAGGCTTGGCGCATTCTTGATCCGCTGCTGAAGAATATGCCGCCGGTTCACACGTACAAGGCGGGCACCTGGGGCCCCCTGGAGGCAGAGCAGCTGACGCAGCCGGATGGCGGCTGGCTGAACCCTTCGTAGCCAGCAAGAACTACACCGCGAGACCGGCTGCCACGCCAGAGGCCCAGGCCCATTGAAAATTGTAACCACCCAGGTGGCCTGTGACGTCGACGGCTTCGCCGATGAAGAACAGTCCAGGGACGTGGCGGCTCTCCATGGTTTGTGCGGACAATTCTGCGGTGGAGATGCCGCCCGCGGTGACCTCAGCCTTGGCGTATCCTTCTGTCCCTGCCGGCGCGACCTGCCAGGCATGAAGATCCTGCTCCGCCTGTGCCAGAGCCGCATTGCTCCATCCCGAAGGCAGATGCAGTTCCGCCCAGCGATCTGCAAGCCGCTGCGGGAAGAGGCCGCGGAGCGCTGCATGGAAGGAAGCAGCGTCCCGCCGCCCATTGCTGTTGCGCAATGCAATGGTGCAGTCCCGGTCCGGCGCCAGGTCGATCGAAACCGCTGTGTCTGGCTGCCAGTAGGAGGAGATCTGCAGCACGGCGGGGCCACTGAGGCCGCGATGCGTGAACAGTAGTTTCTCGCGAAAGCGTGCCTTGCCATGCGAGGTGGAGATCGCGGTGACGGCCTCAGTAGACAGTCCGGTCAAATCCGCATAGTGCTGGTGGTCCGCGGGCTGCCAGGTGAAGGGCACCAGCGCAGGCCGGCATGGTTCGATTGCCAGACCGAACTGTGCCGCGACACGATACGCCAGGTCGGTGGCACCCATCTTCGGGATGGAAAGACCGCCGGTTGCGATGATCAGCGTGCGGGCAGCGTATTGCCCGCCTGCCGTGTGAACGGTGAAGCAGTCGCCGCGCTTGACACGCACTCCGTGCTGGTTGAGCAGAATGCGTACGCCCGCTGCATCGCACTCCTGTTGCAACATGGCGACGATGTCACTGGCAGAGCGATCGCAGAAGAGCTGTCCCAGTGTCTTCTCGTGATAGGGGATGCGATACCGTTCAACCAGGGATAGAAAGTCCTGCGGCGTGTAGCGAGCAATTGCCGAGCGGGCGAAGTGCGGGTTTGCGGAGAGGAAGTTCTCTGGCGCGCAATGCAGGTTGGTGAAATTTGAGCGGCCGCCGCCCGAGATGAGGATCTTCTTGCCGATGCGGTCTGCGTGATCCAGCAGCAGCACGGAGCGGCCGCGCTGCCCCGCAGTGGCAGCAGCCATCAGCCCGGCGGCACCTGCGCCCAGGATGATTGTGTCGCAGGTTTTGATTGCCGTTCTCTCATCCATTCGCTGGTTTGACTCCGAGGGCCCGGCATGAACGGCAGAGGAGCGCCTGGCATTGGGGGCACCACGAGTGGACGAGCCGCTCTGCTATTATCATCTTCAGCCAGCAAGCATTTACGCGCTTGAAGTTGGCAAAGTTGGCAAATTCCCGACGCTGCTGAGAATTGAACTACCCGATGCCCCCCCCTACATCCGGTGCAGTAACGAATGGCAGCCGTCGGGCTGCTCTATTCGCAATTACTCTGCCGATACTCGCGTTTTACGGCGTTCTGGCTCGGCATTCCATCAATGTTCCGCTTCTCGACGACTACGACGGCGTCCTCGAATTCCTCGAACATTTCTCCCGGCTGCCGACCTCTGCCGCCAAGTTGGGCTACATCGTGACTGCCCAGCACAATGAATACAAAACGATGTTCGCGAACCTGATCATCGCACTGCAGTACAGACTGCTCGGGCATCCCAATTTCGTTCTGCTGTCGTGGTTGGGCAATCTCTTCGTGTTGCCGCTTTTCTATCTTTTGTGGCGTGATTTTCTGCCCATGGAGAAGGAAATCTCTCGCAAGCTTCTGCTCTTTGTCCCAATTTCTTTTTTGCTGTTTCAGCTCCAGTATGCCGAGACGTTGAATTGGAGCATGCCAGGCCTGGCAAATATACCCATTCTAGTATTCGCTCTGGCCTGCCTTGGAGCGCTTAATCAGGAACGCCTGCCGAGTTTCCTGGGGGCATGTGCGTTTCTGGTTCTTGCTATCGCTACATCCGGGAACGGATTTGCATTGGGGCCCCTCGGGGTCGTCATGCTTCTACGCAGGGGAAAATACATTCGTGCAGTTGCATGGACCGCAACTGCAATAGCGTGCGTTATCGGGTATTTGTTCCGCTATAACTTCCACGCGTCGCAACAAGGCGCAGGCGGATCGGCCCTGAGCGCTGTCCATTATCTGAACCCACTCTTCTCATTATCATTCATGGGATCAGCTGCGGGGAACCCCATCCCGGTAATGCGATACGCAACCATTGTTCTGGGTGCCCTCATCGCCGCAACCTTAGTGTGGATGCTAGCGGGGGGATATGAGCGGCGCAATCCCGCGATCTTCTATTACGCGATCTTCCTGGGGCTGACGGCAATCGCGGTGAGCGGCATCCGCAGCAGGTTGGGCTTCGACGCAAGTCATGCCGGAAGATACAAAATCTATTCGGATCTGCTCCTCATCTGTTGTTATGCCTTCGTCGCCGAGCAGATTCGGGGAGAGGTCTGGGAGCGGCACCGCCGCCATCTGCTGGTAGTCTTTGCAGGGTCGGTACTGTTCTGCGCCGTTTTCGATGTGGGTGGCGACCGAAAACTGTCGGTGCGTCAGCATGAGATGGCAACAGGCGTCGAAATGTACGAGCGATCCGGTCATAAGATCGGGCCAGTGTTTCTTTCTGGAACCGGGGACGCGTCCAAGACCAGCCAGATCAATAGTTGGGCTAATCCCATCATCCAAGACTCTGAAGCAACTGGACTTTATAGATTCCCATGACTCCAAAGAAGAAGATAGTCATTACCGGTGCAGCCGGCCTGGTGGGACAAAACCTGATACTGCGGCTCACCCGATGCGGCTACACCGACATTGTTGCGCTGGACAAGCATGCAACGAACACGAAGATCCTGGAGCAGCGCCATCCTAATCTGCGCGTCATACGCGTGGATCTGGCCGATCCGCATGGCTTGTCAACGTGGCAGGATGCGTTTGCCGGTGCAGATGCGCTGATGATTGGACATGCGCAGATAGGCGGGTTGTTCCACTCCGACTTTATCCGGAACAATGTCGAAGCGACGGAGCGCGTGCTGGAGGCAGCGGCGCGGCACAGGGTGCCTTATCTAGTCCACATCTCCTCTTCGGTAGTGAAGTCGGCAGCGGTCGATGGGTACACGGAGTCGAAGAAAGCGCAGGAAGCATTGGTAGTCACCAGCGGTATCAAGCAGGCTATCGTCAGGCCCAGTCTGATGTTTGGCTGGTTCGATCGCAAGCACCTGGGATGGCTTGCGCGATTTATGCAGCGCGCTCCCGTCTTTCCAATACCAGGATCGGGCAGGTATCTCCGCCAGCCGCTGTTTGTGGGCGACTTCTGCGAGGTGATCATCGCATCGATCGAGCGGGAGATGACGGGCATTTACAACATTACTGGGCAGGAGCGTATTGACTACATTGACTTGATGCGGGCAGTGAAGCGGGCAAGCAGCGGCAAGGCACACATTCTGCGCGTGCCCTACGGCCTCTTTTGGGCGATGCTGAAGGTGAGCGCGCTCTTCGACAAAAACCCTGCTTTCACCGTAGGCCAGCTCAAGGCGCTGGTCACTCCCGATGTGTTTGAAGTGATGGACTGGCCTGGCATCTTTGGAGTGCGCCCGACACCATTGCAGGAGGCGCTGGACATTACGTTCCGCGATCCGAATTACTCCAAGGTAGCCTTGGCGTTTTAAATCCGCACCAGATTTCGCAACGCAATCAATCGCTTGTTTGAGGGAACGCATCGCTCACATCGTCATCATCGGATCAGGGATCATGGGTCTCGCTGCGGCCTATCACGCCATGCAGGCGGGCCACACCGTGGAGGTTTTGGAGGCTGCGCCAGAACCGGGCGGCATGGCGGCTCATTTCGATCTGGATGGACTATCCATCGAACGCTTCTATCACTTCGTCTGCAAGACAGATGCGGAGACGATGAGGCTGCTTGAGCAGCTCGGCATTCGCGACCAGCTTCGCTGGCGGGTGACGACCATGGGAATCCTGACCAGCGGCAGAGTTTACGAATGGGGCAACCCGATTGCCCTGTTGAGGTTTCACGAGATCAGCCTGCTCTCGCGGCTTCGCTATGCGTGGTTTGCGTTTGTTTCCGTACGGCGGGAGCGGTGGGATGCGCTGGAGACGCAATCGGCGCTGACCTGGATCACGCGGTGGTGCGGCATCGAGGTGTATCAACGGCTGTGGCGGCCGCTGTTCGATCTGAAGTTCTTCCAGTATGCCGACAGTATTTCGGCTGCCTGGATCTGGACGCGGATCAAGCGCATCGGACGCTCGCGAAAGTCGCTGATGGAGGAAGAACTCGGCTACATCGAGGGTGGCAGCCAGACTCTGGTGGACGTACTCTGCGCTGCGATTCGAAGCCGCGGCCAGAAGATATCCCTCGGATGCCCGGTGCAAACCGTCGAGGTAGAGGACGGGCGAGTGATCGGGGTGATGACTCCACGCGGGTTTGTAGCTGCGGATGCTGTGATCAGTACTGTGCCAACTCCGCTGATTCGCAACATGATTCCGGCGCTGCCGGAGGATTGGAAGGCGCGCTACGACTCGATCGTGAATATGGGGATCTGCTGCCTGGTGTTCAAGCTGAAGAAATCCGTAAGTCCACACTTCTGGATGAATGTCAGTGAGCCGGATATCGCCGTGCCGGGATTCATCGAGTTCTCTAATTTGAGGCCGGTGGCCGATGGCGCTGTTGTCTATGTGCCTTATTACATGCCGAATGATCATGTGAAGTTCACCTGGACCGATCAGGCACTGATCGATGAGGCGTTCAGTTATTTGCAGAGGGTAAATGCAAGCCTGACGCGCGAAGAGATTCTTTCCGCGCATGTGGCTCGGCTGAAATATGCGCAGCCAGTGTGTGAACCCGGCTTTGCGCAGAAGATACCCCCGGTACAGACGCCGATTGCTGGTCTGCAGGTGGCCGACACCTGCTTCTACTATCCGGAAGACAGGGGCATCTCGGAGAGTGCGCGCCTGGGCCGGGAGATGGCAGCGCGGATCTCCTTTTAAGTCGAGTTGGATTGCGCTGACACGAACGCAAATGCTTCTGTAGCGGGTCAGAATCGCAGGCTTGTCGGGGGCTGTTCCGCTTGGAGCTGCAATCACTGCCAGCCTATCCGCGCGGTTTTCTCGATGCTAGGATGAAGTCAATCGCAGCCACCCCGCGCGGCGGGCCCATAGCTCAATTGGTTAGAGCAGCGAACTCATAATTCGTTGGTTCCAGGTTCAAGTCCTGGTGGGCCCACCAGAGAGAGATCCCTGCCTCGCGAACAAAGACGAACTGCACAGGTGACATACGTCCGTGAAGTCCCGACGGATGGGCTAGCTCCGTGAGGGCAAGAAAGCGCCAATCATTCGTCACTTCGGCAGAGTACTTCTTTCAAGCCTCATGTTATGATAACGCCGACAAGACTGCAGGGTCGCACCCTTTGGCGCGCTGTATCTTTCTTTTATGTCAGCCTCTGGCCGACCTCCCCGGTTCACTCACCTCTCTTTGGGGCGCTGCGTTCCCCAAGTCCGCTGGATGCAAACAATGGGGCAGCAACCACAAACCGCCGAGCAGCTATTTTCGGATGCTCTGGAACTGGAGCCTGAGGCCAGGCATGCATTCCTGGATCAGGCCTGCCGCGATGCGCCTGACCTGCGAAGACTAGTCGATGAGCTACTACTGCAGGAGGAGCGCGCGGGCAGCTTCCTGCGGCAGCCCCTGGTTAAACCCATGGTGCAGCCCGCCATGCAGCAGGGCGGCGCTGGGGTCACTGCTTCCATGCCGGAAACTTCCCGGATCCGAGGTTCGGGAGGGTCGGAAGGCTCCGGGAGCTTGGGACGTTCGGGACGCTTTGAGCCCGGACACACCATCGCGGGACGCTTCCTGGTCGTTCGATTCATTGCGCGCGGCGGGATGGGTGAGGTGTATGAGGTAGAGGATCATCTCCTCCAGGGCAATCGGGTCGCCTTGAAGACGATCTTGCCGGAGGTTGCTGCGAACGCACAGGCCTCGCATCGCTTCGAGCAGGAAGTGCTGCTCGCGCGCAAGATCAATCACCGGAATCTCTGCCCGATCTATGAGATCTTTCGCTGCGCCGAGTCTCCGCCAGCGTTCCTTTTCCTGACCATGAAACTGCTCAAAGGCGAGACGCTGGAGTCGCGCCTGCGGAAGAGCCTGCTGCTTCCTCGCGAGGATGCGCTGGAGGTCTTTCATCAGATGGTGGCAGGCATTGCAGCCATCCACGCGGCGGGCGTGATCCACCGCGATGTGAAACCCAACAACGTGATGCTGGACCGCTCCGGCCCGCGACTCTGTGTCTCCATCATGGACTTCGGCCTGGCTCGCTTGAATGAGTCCGATGCCACAGCCCCCGGCGCGGGCGTGGTCGCGGGAACGCCGGGGTATCTGGCGCCAGAATTGATGAGGGGACATCTTCCGTCGCAGGCCTCCGACATCTTCGCCCTGGGCGTTCTGTTGCATCAGGTATTGACCGGCGAGCGGCCCCGCGCCTCCGCGGACGGCTCGGCTGTATCGCCCGCAGCGTCGCTGGCCCGTGCTCCTGTGCCCGCCCTTTATCTGCAAACGGTGCGCGACTTCCTGTCCGAGAGCCCGGTGGTGCGCTGCCGGGCGTTTGAGCAGATCCGGTCGGCGACGGAAGAGCGGTCGTTGTCGCATCCAGGGCTGCAGTATGCGCCCACCCGGTGGAGCAGGCGCCGCATGCTGATAGCTTCCGGTGCTGTCTGCTGCGCGGTGGCAGGGGGCGCGGTGTGGGAGCGCGACCGTATCTCGGAGTTGTTACACCCTCTCCCGCTAAAGCGCTTCGTCGCGTTGATGGACTGGCCGCCGTCCTCCGATGCAACGCTGAAGCCAATGCTGGTGGGCCTGATCGACGCCATGGCCAGCGAACTTGCGCGTGCTGAGGCCTATGACCACAACTTGTTCTTGATTCCTCACTTCTCGCCGAGCGATGTAAATACATCTGCGCAGGTAGATGAGGTCCGCGAATCGCTGGGGGCGAATCTGATTCTGGCTGCCTCAGGGCGCCGATCGGCGAAGGATCTTCATGTCTCGCTCCAGGTGCTTCAATCGCCGTCGTCCAAGGCGCTGCGCACCAAGCAACTTCGCGTACCTATTAGCGAGCAGCTCTCCCTGCCGCAGAAGGCAGTGCGCGCCGCGGCAGAGTTGCTGGACATCACCCATTACGAGCCGGATGACAAACGTGCCGCGGCGGGAACCGATAACCCCGAAGCGTACGCCGCGTTCCAGGCCGCCGAAGCACTGCGCAAGCAGGACAACGATACCGGCCTGGAGCCGGCGATCGAGAAGTACAAGGAAGCGATCGAACTGGACCGGCACTATGCGTTGGCACACGCCAAGCTTGCCATTGCTTACTGTCGACTTTCCGCGTTACACAGCGACCCGGCGGCACTCGTCCTGGCGCGCGACAATGCCAATGCAGCGCTCGCGCTCGATCCGGGATCAGTGTATGCGCACATGGGGCGCGCCTTCGCTCTTCAGCAGGCTGGCGATACTGAGTCAGCCATACAAGAAATGACGAAGGCATTGGCGGTCGATCCTTCCAACGCGCAGACGCTGGTATGGCAGGCGCAACTGTACGCTGACCTGAACCGATGGCAGGACGCTGAGGATAGTTTTCGCCGCGCGCTCCGACTTCGCCCTAACTATTGGCTTGCGCACAATGAACTGGGAGCTATTCTTACGCTTCAGGGGAGGTATGCCGAGGCACTTTCAGAATATCGTGCCGCCAGCCTTGCGAATCCACGGAATGCTATCGCTTTGACCAACATGGCATGCATGTATCTACAGCTTGGTCAGACCACTCAAGCGATCGATAAGTTGCGGGAGAGCCTAAGGGTACGGCCGTCCGCCGTTGCGTCCCTCACTATGTCCCAGGCACTGCGTAGCCAAGGCAAAACAGCTTCAGCATTGCAGTTTGCAAAGAACGCCACCGGCCTGAATCCCGGCAATAGCACGACCTGGCTGGAATTGGGCGACTGCTATTCGATGATGCGCTATCGAGATGCAGAAGCGCGTGAGGCGTACATCCAGGGAGCACGGGCCCAACGGGAATATCAGGCAGCGCATCCTACTGACGGGCCTGGATGGATGCTGCTCGCACTACTGGAGGCAAAGGTAGGAAGTGCATCAGAAGCCCGAAAACATATGCGCAAAGGTGACTCACTGCCGTCTGCCGATCTGGATACTCAATTGAACAAGTCGCGGGTACTGGAGCTTCTGGGTATGCGCAAGGATGCACTGGAACTCCTGTCTGCCTGTTTTAAGAGGGGGGCAACCAGATTTGCAGTGGACTTGATGCCGGAAATGCTCTCTCTCAAAAGGGACCCAAGTTATCAGAAGATCGTCGGCAATTCCGCCTAAATGATTGATTTCCACCAAAGGAGAACCTCCCATCATGCGTTTCCTTCCTGTAATTATGGGCCTGGTCATTTTGTCAGTGGTATCCGGGTGTAAGAGAGAGACGATTAACTCTACGTCTGCCCCTACTTTTGACTTTGGTCCCGACCTTATGCCGATCAATTCCGTCCAGCCAGGCGAGGTTCTAAGGTGGCGTACCAGTAAAGACCGGGGCTCAATCGTCCTCGATTTCGAGAAAGGACTCTGCGAGGAAGGTGAACGTTCCGTCGCCACGTCAGAAAAGGCAGCTCAGTGCACAGTCGCCAAGCAGACGTTCAAAGAGGGCCAGCAATTCATTATCTATCGATACAGGATTGCGGAGAGAGGGAAGAATATCGATCCTGACGCCTATCTCGCCATAGATCGTTGCAGAGCGTGTGCGGCTGTCGATACCACGCCACAATTACCGCAATAGCGCCGCTCTTTTCCGTCTTTTACGGCTGATCTGGAGCGAATGGGTGAACTGTCCTAACGCAAAGGGAAGCGCTCGGTCAATTCGTGCCGGGATCGTCCATCGCTTCAGGCATACCCGACACCAGCGCCAGCAGCCAGGTGCGAATGGTTATCTCGGATGCGTGCCATCTTTGACACTTCTGCGTTCGGACTGCCGTGATTCCGCGAGGGCGCTACTTTTTGAAATAGCCATGCATGCAGATCGCAGGGACTATAACGCTGGCGAGAGCCACGGAGCGGATATCCACAGACATTCCAGTACCTGCAAGGCAACTCATGTTCACTTTGCACCTTCCATATCGATGTCTGTTCAGGAGTAATTCAATTGCACGTATGACGCAGCTAACAAAAGTGTCTCGTGAGAGAGGAGAACTACCGTGGATCTACTTATCAGCCTTATAGTGGAAATGCTATTTTCTGACAGCGAAAGCACCTCACCCACGAAGACCCCAAGTTCCGACATGATAGCCGTGCCTTGCAGAGGTTGCAGTAACTAAGCTCTTCTGACGACCATTCTCGGTGAGGGTATGCGTACGGCGTAGCGCAGGGCAACAAGCGATGCTTGTGTGACGAATACAGGTGTAGAAGCGTTGTGACGAATCAGGCATAGAAGCTTCTGCCGCGCTTCTCTGGCCCCAGGGCGAAGATCAGCAGGAGCGAGAGGATCACCAGGACCTCGAAGATGGTGAGGGCCCATGGATAGCCGAGATGGTCGCGAAGTACGTATTCGAATCCCACGGCGGGTGACGACACCAGCACCCCCAACTGATAGACAAAGCCGGGGAACAGACTGCGTACTGCATCGGGAGAGAGCTCGTTCAGATGAGCAGGGATGACGCCGAAGGCGCCCTGCACTCCAGTCTGCATCAGGTACGAGCCTGCGACCAGCACCAGCAGCGTACTGCCAAATGCCCACGCCGGTATCGAGAGCAGCGACAACAGCAGCGCGGCAATCATGGCGTAGCGGCGCCCAAAGCGCTCTGACATGCTGCCAAAGAAGAGTGCTCCGGTGATTGCTCCTACATTGTAGAGAATGGGTATACCGAACAGCGGCTGCATGCCGAGCAGGGTCTTCGCCTTGAGCCACGGCATGCCTTTCAGAAAGTCCGGATACAAATCCTGTGTGCCGTGGGAGAGACAGCTCATCACCACCATTACGAGCAGCAGGTAGGCGAAGCTTCGTTTGTGCTGGAACAGTGTGCGGAAGATGCTGCCCACGGACCCCATGCGATGCCGCTGCCACGCCTCCGACTCCGGCGAGGCCAGCGTGAGCACGACGATGACGGCAGCGAGCAGCGATCCGACCAGGAACATACTGCGCCACCCCAGCCACGGGCGGATGGTCTGCATCGCAACAGCAGCCAGCAGATAGCCAAAGGGATAGCCTCCCTGCATCATGCCGGAGAGAAAGCCGCGGCGCTTGCGTGGCGCGTGCTCCATGGCGAAGGATGCGCCGACGCCCCAGTAGCCGCCCATGCCGACGCCGTACAGCGCGCGCATGGCCGCGAAGAAGATGTAGTTGGGGGCGAAGCCGCTCAGGATAGTGATGCTGGAGAAATAGATCACGCACAGGATAAGCGGCTTGCGCCGACCGAAGCGGTCTGCCAATGCGCCGAACAGCAGCGCGCCGACCGGCCGCATGGCAAGCGTGATCGAGATGGTCCAGACGATGGCCTTCTTCTGCACATGCAGGTGATCCGCCAGCGTGTCGAGCAGGAAGATGACGACAAAGAAGTCGAAGGCATCCAGCACCCAGCCTAGAATTCCTGATGCCACTGCGAAACGCCAACCGGCACGCCCTTCTTCCACACCGGTTGCGGGCAGGTCCTCTTCAATATGCATGTAGGTCCAAGGGCGTCGCAGTTGGGTTCAGGAACGAAGGCGCCCCTTCCGGCCGCCAAGTAGCTGGCTCGCGGGCTCCGCTCAGAAGACGACTTTCGCGCCGAACTGGATCTGCCGCGAGGTGGTGGAGGTCTGGTTCAATGCGGTGGGAAGCGGAGCTCCATCGAAGTCCAGCACCGAGTTGTTCTGTCCGAACGTATTCAGAAAGCCGGGTGAAAGAAAGTTGGTGTGATTCAGGACGTTGAAGAACTCTGCGCGCAACTGCAGGTTGAACGCCTCTGAGATGCGCGGGATTCTGGTGTTCTTGAAGATGGAGAAGTCCACGTTCGTCAGATGGGGACCATACAGGCTGTTGCGGCCAGCGTTGCCTAGCACGTTGGAGCAGAACTGCCTGCCCGCGGGCGGAGCGATGGGATTGCCACTGGCGTCCGTGTAGTTGGGAAACGAATTCGGTGCGCAGCCCAGTGGGTTTGCCGCGGTCGCGATGGGAAGCGCAAGCGGAGCGGTGGGCGGCGTGAAGCAGTTGGTGTTGATGTAGTTCAGGCCCTTGCCGCCGGTCGCGTTGCAGTTGGGCCGACGGTCAGCGAAGTCCATCGAGAAGTCGCCGTTGTAGGCGGTACCCAATGGATCGTTGCCGTCACCCACGGTGACCGTAAAGGGAGCGCCGGTCTCGGCAGTGACGATGCCGCCAAGCTCCCATCCGTTGGTGACCACTCTGGCAAATCCGGACGAGAGATTTGCAGTTGGCAGCTCCCAGACGACGTTGCCCACGGCTACGTGTCTCAGGTCGAAGTCGCAGGCTCCCACGCGTGTGCGCTTCTGCAGGAGCAATGGAACTGCAATGGAGTTGAGGAACGTGTCGCCGGTGACAGGAGCAGAGCTAAGGTCTCGGCACTTGCTCCAGGTATAGGAGAGCTGCCCCTGAACGCCGTTGCTCAGGTTCTTCTTGATCTGCGTTTGCAGGCTGCTGTAAGCGGCCGCGCCATCGAACAGGACTGGGCGGATGCCCGCGCCCCCGCCCCAATTTGGATCGACTCTGGTTCCGGTCTGCGTGTCCGCGCAGGTACTGCCCGCGGAGAGTTGCGAGGGATCGCAGGGGAAGACCAACCCTACGCCGGGGACCGCAGAGGGCTGTACGTAGTTGATGTCGTCCGACGCGGCAGAGAGGTGAAGGCTGCGCGAGCCGACGAAGCCGGCAGTAGCCGCCCACCCCTTTCCAAACTCATGCTGCAGGTTCAGATTCCAGTTCATGACATACGCGCGTCTCGGCTTGGGATCGATATAGCGATTGCGGATGCGTTGGCGGTTGAAGCTGATATTTGGGTCAGCCGTGCCCGTGCCCAGCTGCGCATTCTTGTCGGCACCAATGATCTGAAAGGGTGCAGTGGCGGCAGTATTCAGGCCGTATTCGTAAGGCAGGGGCAGCACATCGAAGATGCCAAAGGCGCCGCGTACGGCAGTCTTGCCGTCATGGAACGGGTCATAGGCAAAGCCAATGCGCGGCTCGAAGTCCTTCGTCGTGGGGTTGGAGAGCAACGGGCTATCGACGCCCACAGGTCCGCATGCAGTGGGGCTGGCGGTGCAGTTCACCAATGTCGTGATCTGCTGGAAACCAGCGGCGCGCACGGTGTAGCCATTCACGGTGTATCCGGCGACCTTATGCGCATCCGAGGGGCGGGTGGTCGCTTCGTAGCGAAGCCCTAGGTTGAGCGTGAGGTTGGGCCGGGCACGCCAGTCATCCTGGACATAGCCGGCAAACAAATTCTCGCGCAGTTGCACCTCAGTGGAACCACCCGGCGCAAGCGCATTCAGTTGGTGCGGAGCATTGTTCAGGAACGCGGCGAGCGTTCCATACGTGCTCAGGCGGCCGTTCGGGCTCAGCCGCTCCAGCACGTTGTACTGCATGTTCTCGTAGGCAAATCCCAGTTTGATGGAATGGGTGCCCCGAGTGATGAATGCGTCGTCATTCCCCTGAATGGAGAGCCACCGGTGATTGAACTGGTTGAAGCCGCTCAGCCCGAAGGCGGTGGTCAATCCGGAGACGGGTATTTGCGGAGGCGCGATGGCGCCAGGTGCAATCGCAAGGGCGCGGTCGGTTGCCACGGCGTCGCCAGAGACCGGCGTATTGATGTCGCCGATGATACGGCTTACCCCGCCACGAATGGTGTTCGCTACCGAGGGGCTGAAGATGTGTGTCTCTTCCCCAAAGCCCGCCTGCCGCCGCGAGAAGACCTGGTGCACCGTGTTGCCGAGTGGATCGGCCTGTGTCTGCGGGCCGGAGTCGAAGAAGTAGGTTGCGTCCAGCGAATCGGCATTTTTGATCTTCTGATCGAAGCGGACGATGACGTAGTTTTCCTGCGCCTTGGTCGGCACTGACACGTTGAAGGTCTGCACCCCATTCACATCCGGAGCGCCAGCGGGCGCGATAGGCCACAGGGCCAGGTATGGCTGGATGGCGGGAACGGCTGCGGCGCGCGATGCTGCGTCTGGCACGCGGATGGTTCCAGAGGAAGACTGACTTTGCCGAATGCCCTCGTAGTCGCCAAAGATGAACGACTTGTCTTTAACGATGGGCGCGCCTGCGGAGCCGCCGAACTGCACGCGGCGGAAGGGTGGCTTCACGGTGTCGAAGAAGTTTCGCGCGTCGAAGATGCTGTCGCGGTCGAAGACATAAGCGGTGCCGTGAAGGTCGTTGGTGCCGGACTTGGTGAGAGCGTTGATGACGGCGCCGGATGTGCGCCCGTACTCGGCAGTGTAGGTGCTGGTCAGGACAGAGAACTCTTCGATCGCATCCACACCCAGGTTCACGCCAGTGGCGCCGCCAGGAGCTGCATTCGAATAGTCGTTCACGACGAGACCGTTCACGCGATAGGTGTTCTCATTCGGCCGGTGGCCGCCGTTGCTGAGTTGATTGCCGAAGCCGCGATTGCCTTTGTTCGCGCTGAAGGAGGCGGTTGCCTGGTTCGGAATGCTGGTGACGCCGGGCTGCAGCGTGGCTAATGAGGTCCAGTCGCGCCCATTCAGCGGCAGCTCGCGCACGGTTCTGGCGTCGACGGTCGCGCTCACTGTCGAAGAGGAGGTCTGGACGGATGGCGGAGCGTCCGTAACCACGACGGTCTGCGTATTGCTGCCCACCTGCGCGGTCAGATTCAGCGTCCCCTCTGCGCCGACGGTCAGTTCGATGTTCTTCTGCAGAACCGTCTTGAAGCCCTTCGCCGTGACGCGGACCTGGTATTTTCCCGGCAACAGGTTTGGCGCGGAGTAGAAGCCATCGCTGTTCGTTGTGAGGTCGCGGTTCACTCCTGTGGCAACATTCTCGATCTCCACGCTGGCCCCAGGAATCACTGCCGAGCTGGAATCGGTCAGGACTCCGGAGAGTGTGGCTCCTGCGACCTGCGCAAGGAGGTGGGGGTCTGCCACGAAGAACAGGCAAAGCGCAAGGATCGCTGGCAATACCTGTCCGAGCCAGCCTGTCCTTCTATATGAGTGCATCATGCCTCCACGAACTGCTCGACAATCGCCCGGTTGCCGGGCGCAGTCCATTGCGTCAGCACCCTGCTCTTCCATTCACGGCTTGCGCAAGTCTTCTGGCATCACCAGGTGGCGACCATCAGGTAACCCGCCAATTCATTCAAACTGGGGCACTTGGAGCGGCAGATGACGAGAGTTCTGGCACCTATTGCATTGACCATGCGCGTTGACGGCTACTAGAATCCCCGGCAGCCCGGCAGGGCATTCAGCTATGACGCAAGCTGTAAACACTCACGACCTTGAGCAGTCACACCTCGTCCGATTCGGCGTCTTCGAAGCAGACCTGGGTTCGTGCGAGCTGCGCAAGCAGGGCCGCAGGCTCAAACTGCAAACCCAACCCTGTCAGGTCCTGAAGCTTCTGCTCGAGCATCCGGGCGAGGTGGTAAGCCGGGAGGAGTTTCGCAAGCGGCTGTGGCCGGAAGACACCTTCGTCGACTTCGATCATGGCCTGAATACGGCGATGCGGCGGCTGCGCGAGGTGCTCAATGACTCGCCTGGCAATGCTCTCTTTATTGAGACGCTGCAGCGCCGGGGCTATCGATTCATTGCGCCGGTCGCAGTGGTTCGAACGGTGGAAGAAGTCGTCGATCCAGCGCCGCCTCCAATGATGCCTCCCGAGTTCCTAGTGCCGGAGGCGGCTCCGGTCTTGGTGGGGGCGCTTTCGCCAAGCCGACGAACAGGTTGGCGCTTCGCCAGCGCAGTGGGCGGCAGCCTGATACTCGGTTCCGTGGTGGGTCTTGCGGCAGGTTGGTTGCTGATGCGCTACCCCTCGAATGCCGAGGTCAAGTCGAAGCCGCTGCAGGTACGTTCGCTGGCGGTGCTGCCACTCGAGAACATCGCTGCGACGCCTGGTCAGGAATACCTCGCCGATGGGATGACGGACGAGCTGATTGCCAGTCTCACCAAGATTCGCAGCCTGCGCGTGGCCTCCCGTACCTCCTCGATGGGATACAAGGGAACGCGCAAGCCGCTGTCGGAGATTGCGCGCGAACTGAATGTCGATGCCGTGGTGGAAGGGACAGTACAGCGATCGGGAGGCGTCATCCGCATCACTGCCGAGCTGGTGCAGACTTCCTCAGACCGCGCGCTGTGGGCGGAAACCTACGAGAATAAGAGCGATGACATTCTTGCGCTGGAGCAGCAGGTGGCAAGCGCTGTCGTGCGGCAGATTCAGATCGAACTTACCCCGCAAGAGCAACAGGCGCTGACCGCGCCGCAGCCGATCAGCCCTGAAGCATACGAACACTACCTCAAGGGCAAGTACTACTGGAGCAAACGATCGGAGACGGCGCTTACCAAAGCGATCGACTACTTCGAGCTGGCGACGAAGGATGAGCCGCGCTATGCGCTGGCCTATGCTGGGCTGGCTGATTGTTACAGCATTATTGGGGCGGCAATCGTTGGGACAGTTCCTGCCAAGGAGGTTGCGCCAAAGGCAGAGACGGCGGCCATCCGCGCCATGGAGCTGGACCCGAATCTTGCCGAGTCACAAACGGCGATGGCCACGGTGCGGCTGAACTACGACTGGGACTGGGCAGGCGCGGAGCGCGGCTTCCGCCGTGCCATCGAACTGAATCCCTCCTATGCGACCGCTCATCAGCGCTACTCGCTGTACCTCATCGCCATGAACCGCTCGACGGAGAGCCTGGCGGAGATGCAGCGTGCGCTTACTCTCGAGCCGCTCTCGGTCAGCATGAATTTCAGTTTGGGATGGCGGCTGTACATGGCCCGCCAGTATGACGCAGCGATCCAACAACTGCGCAATGCAGTCGCCATGGATCCGACGCTGGCACTGGCACACCTGGTGCTGGGACAGGCTTATGAGCAGAAGGGAGCCTTCGCGCAAGCGGCAGGGGAGCTAATGCAGGCAGTGGAGTTGAGCCATCGCAGTGCCCCCATGCTTGCAGGTCTCGCCCATCTCTACGCCGTTTCGGGCAGGCCGGACCGGGCGGCGGTGTTGCTGAATGAAATGAGGGCGCAAGCGCAGCATCAGTACGTCTCTCCGTTTTACTTTGCCTTGGTATATGCGGGCCTGCGTGAAAACGCGGACGCAATCCGGTGGCTGGAGAAGGCAATGGACGATCGATCAAATCCATGTATCTTTCTGCGCGCCGATCCAGAGTTCGACCGCCTTCGCAAAGACACGCAGTTCGCGGGCGTGCTTCGCCGGCTGGGTTAGCGAGAGACCGCGAAAAGCCGACCTAGCGCTTGCTGACGTCCATCATGTTGTCGTCTGCAATGCGATCCACCAGCTTGTTGTAAGGATCGATGCCGGCGCGGGTCGGCTGCTGGTCTACGACGAAGCTATACGTCGCATGCTCCTGCGTAACGCGCTCGCGGCGAAGCTGCAGCGGCTTTTCCTGATTCTTTCTGCCGGTGAAGACGCCTACCTCAATGACATCGTTCAGCGCCATGGGCGACTCGACGCCATTGCCGTCCGCCTGCGATTTGCGCGCCTGCACTTCCACATCGACGTGGTACTTGCCATTCGGCTGCTTCTGCCACTTAGCGGAGAGCGCCTTGTTGTCATAGAGCACGATGCGGTTGAATCCATCCTCGATGAGGTATTGCATATCGGGTGGGGTCTGCGCACGCAATGCATCGACCAGCATGCGGGTATCCGGATAGGGCTGGTCAGTGGCACTGCTACCCTTTGTACGGCCGGCAGCATCGATCTGGTTATTCGCATTCGCGTACCGGTACTGCATCAGGAAGTTATGCAGCGCGAGGTTGACCTTGTCCTCGCCAATGTAATCGGCCAGCGTGTACATGATCTGGCCACCCTTCTCATACCAGACGTACGGCTCACGCTGTACCAGCGACAGCGGTGGCTCATGACGAACTTCGCCCGACCGGCCGCGCAGATACCGGTCCAGAAAATGGCGCAAGACCAGGTGCATGTAGTCCTTGCCATACTTCTGCTGCATGACCATGTAGGCCGAGTATTGCGCCAGGGTCTCTGACATCATGTTGGAGCCCTGCACCCGCCCGCCGATCAATTGATGTCCCCACCACTGGTGGCCAAGCTCGTGCGCTGTCACGAAGTAGGTCAGGTCCACGTCGGTGGGCTTTTCTACACGACTGATGAATCCAATCGACTCAGAGAACGGAACAGTGTTGGGGAATGACTGGGCAAAGCCGCGATAGCGGGGAAACTCCATGATGCGGAACTGCGTGTACTGGAATGGGCTGAAGTTGCGCTGATCGTAGTCGAGGCCAGCCTTCGTGCTGGCGAGCATTGCGTCAATGTCGTAAGGATGCTTCGGGTCGTAGTAGACCTCAAGGTTCACCGGCCCGCTCGCGGTCTGGTAGACCTCCTTGCGCACTGCGTACCTTCCGGAGATGAAGTTGAAGAAATCCTGAATGTGGGTTGACCCCATGCTGTACTCGAAGGTCTTGCGGCCGTTTTGCTCCGACACCCGCTGAAGATATCCGGGCGTGATGGCGATCTGATCCGCTGACGTGCTGACGGTGCCATGAAAGGTAATCCAGTCCGCCTGCGGGCCGGTGAACAGATTCATGCGGGAGTTGAGAGCGTCGCCGCGTGGCGCCATCTCCTCCAGCGGGCCCAGGTGTTCTTCATGCCGGCGGCGTGGATCGTCGAGCTCCGCGCCATTGTTATAACCGATGCCGGGAAAGTAGCTGACGTCAAAGAAGGTGCCGTTGTGGGCCAGCTCCGCCAGCTCGTTGCCATCACGGAATCCGCGCGATGCATGGCGGATATTGAAGCGCATATGAACCACTTCGCCGGGCGCCAGCGGATGGTCAAAGTGGTAGATGGCGTAGTCCTTCCGTCCGGATTGGAAGGTGGAATGGAACGCACGGTCGAACTGAAGCTCAGTCTCGATCTCATCATTCAATGAGATGTGCACATCGGCGATGGGCGCGGTCGTCTTGTTCTGCAGCGTGAAGCTTCCCGTCGCGTCAAAGGAACGGCGCTCAGGATAAATGTTGACGGCTGTTTGAACATCGGTGACCTTGGGCTGCGGCAGCTTCTCATACTTCTTGTAGTCGCGCTCGTACGCAGCCTGTCCATGCCGGCGCATCTTTGCGGTGGTGTAGTGATTCAGCACATGCGCGTTGTAGAAGAACCAGGCACCCGAACCGACGGCTATCAGCAGCAGGAGCGCAGCCGCAGGGGCGAGCCCGGGCGCCCGCTCCATAGCCGCGCGGCTCCGCGCACGAAGGGAAGTTTCAGCGCCGCGGCGCGCATACGCTATCGAAATCACACCCAGCAGGGCGAAGATGGAAGTCCAGTAAGTGATGCTCCAAAACAGGCCGGGCACAAAGTGTCCGTAGCCGTTCATGTCAGAGATGCGGTACGGCGTGGTGTTTCCGGGCAGCAGCAGGGTGTTCTCTATGCCGAAGTTGTAGACGATCGGCGTCAACACGACGATCCCGACGACGATGCCGTGGCCGAGGAACTTATTCGATACAACTGTCTGGATGAATAGCGCCAGCAGCGTGAATCCCACCAGCTGAGGGAAGGTGACGAGGAATAGCTCCTTGAAATACAAATTCAGCTCGTAATGATGGAAGCCGGCGATCGTCTGTAGCAGGATGCCGGTAAGCATGGTGGTGAACAGCAGGACGATCTCCACGCCGGCGATAGCGGTCAGTTTGGAGAGCCAGTCCACCGTCTCATTGACGGGTAGCGCGTCATGAATTCCTTCGAAGCGATTGTCGCGCTCGCGCCAGACGAGTTCGGCAGCGTAGAGCGTGGCGACGATATAGAAGAACAGCGTGGACGAGCCTTCCACGGCCTGCAGCATGAGGTAGGTGACAGGCCACACGTTCTGGTCACCCGTGCGGCCGGCAAAGCGGCCATTGTTGATGGCGAAGACGATCAGCAGACAGAGAATCGCCCAGAACGGAATTTCGAGAAAGATGGTGTGAATGCGCAGGCGGGTAAGCGAGAGGTATTGCCTCCATGTGGTGCCGCGTCCGAAGATCTGCTGGACGCGCGGCAGGCGAGCGGCAACCAGGGAACGCGCCGGCCTCGCGGCTTCCAGCTCCTGACCCTGAGCCTTGGCTGCGCGCAGGCTCTGCGCGCGGGCGGTAAGCGCTTCCACTGACATGGGAAAGAGCTTCCAAAGCAGAAGCATCGCGATCACGCCGAGGGCAGACCATGCGAGACGGTTGTAGAGGAAGACCCCCGGCGAGTCGCCAGAGAAGTTCCAGGGCAGCAGCAGTGTGTTCTTCTCGATCACCGTCCAGTAGCGAGTGACGTTATCGATGGTGATGGTCCCCAGTGGATCCAGGATGCCAGACCAGAAATGCTCCAGCGAGCGTGCGGAGAAGTACACCGTGATGCCGATGAGCCATGCGACGAAGATCGCCACGCCCTGCAGATACACGACGAACAGCTTCCTGGTGAGCGCGGCGACGGTGAAGAAGATGGATCCCAAAAAGAATATCTGGAGGACGATGATGGACAGGAAAGGCTGGAGGTACCACCACAGATGATTGGGTCCGATGCGCGTGTGGTCGGCCCACGGCGCAAACGTGCCGAAGTAGGTGCCGAACAGCATTCCAGAGAAGGCAAAGATGGTGACGATCAAGCAGCCGGCCCAGCGTCCGCCCAGGTAGGCAAACTTCGAGATCGGCTTGGTGAACAGTATCTGTGCAGTATCGCGCTGGAAGTCGCGAAGGATGGAGGTGCCGAAGATGGCAGCCATCACGATGACGCCGAAGATGCAGGCGCCGTTGTCATTGATGGTGTTCGCGTACGGCCCGTTCAGCAGGACCTTGCCATTGGAGTTGCCGACTGGACCAAAGCTCTCTGAGGCAACGGAGAGAAAGCTGAAGGTAAACCAGAGCAGGAAGTAGACGTAAGTCGAGATGCTCTTGAAGCGGAACCGCAACTCGAATCGAAGAAACTCCAGAAGCTGTGCCATAGTGCAGTCCTGACGAAAGCAATGGAATGATGTCGCGTGGTCCCCGGATACCAGGCGTCTAGTTGCGCTGATGTCTGGCGAGGTTCAAAAAGTAAACGTCTTCCAGGCTAGACGGAATGGGTGCGAAGCCGGCGCCGGGCGAGCTGGGCGCGAAGACGCGAACCTCATGCTGGCCTTCGATCAGATGCGTGCTGATGACCTGCATCTGCGACTCCATCTCGTGCAGCTCGGCGTCGCTCGCGGCAATGCGGGACCAGACCTGGCCTTCAAGGCTTTGCAGCGACTCGCTGGGGCGCCCTTCCAGCAGAACCTGGCCGCCGGCGATGATCGCCATGCGTCCGCACAGCTCGCGGACATCGTCGACGATGTGCGTCGATAGGATGACGGTGACGTCCCGGCCAATGGCGGAGAGCAGGTTCAGGAAGCGATTGCGCTCCGCAGGGTCCAGGCCGGCAGTCGGCTCGTCGACAATGATGAGGCGGGGGTTCGCCAGCAATGCCTGCGCAATGCCAAAGCGCTGCTTCATGCCGCCGGAGTAGGTCGATAGCGCCTTCTTGCGCGCCTCCCACAGGTTGGTCTGATGCAGCAGCGTCTCTACCATCTCCTTGCGTTCGCCGGCTTTCGCGATGCCCTTCAGGATGGCGAGGTGGTGCAGCATGTCGAGCGCAGACATCTTCGGATACACGCCGAACTCCTGCGGCAGATATCCCAGGATCTTGCGAACTTCATTCTTCTGCTTCAGCACGTCGAGGCCGTCCAGCATGATGGACCCGGAGTCCGGGTCCTGCAGCGTGGCGATGGTGCGCATCAATGAGCTCTTGCCCGCACCATTCGGGCCCAGCAGGCCGAACATATTGTTTCCAATGGTGAGTGACAAATTCTTGAGAGCCTGCACCCCGTTGGGATAGGTCTTGGAGAGATTCGTAATCGTCAGCGCCATGCACGCCCTCTATGCGCAGAATTTTGAGCTAAGGATGAGTCACCTGTTCGCCAAAGAGGCCCAGGACATAATCGTTGGCCGTTTGGAAACCATTGACGCCGGGATCGCAGCTCCACGAACGGATCGTGCCCATGGCCACTCGGTGCCCATCGGCATTGTAAATATAGCCGATCAACGCCGACCCGTTGGCAACCGCGCAGATACGGCCTTCCCCGTCGTAGAGATACTGATTCACCCCATCGTTCACGACGCCACCTGCCGCATCATAGCCCACACCACCCGGGGCTTGCGTCGTGCCCGTGACCTGGTTCTTCTGGTTGAAGTTTGCCCATGTGCTGACAAGGGATGCACCCGATGCGGGCAAGCACGCCGGGGTGCCTGTCGATCCTCATCCCGATGCCGTAGGCAGCGCGCTTTTTCTCCCGGTCGGCAGGACTCTCCAGGGAAGGCCCAGACGCGGCGAAGCCGCCCCAGAGGGACGGCCAGCTGCGATGTCTATCAGTGAACTTCTGGATGGGCGACGGCTCGCCTCCGACTTCGCCAAGTGAGCAACCACAGTGAGAGGCTGCCGTAGAGACTGAAGTTTATGAACCCGGCGAGGATCAGATTTGCATCGTGGATGTTGTTCGAGATGTAGGCGCTTAAGATATATCCAGGAAAAACAGCCAAGGAAATCGTCGAGACGGCGAAGTTGATTATGACTGGCATGTCCCGCCCCGAATTCATGTAGGCAACAGAGCTCGCGCCAGAGATCAGCGCCCCTGCGAGTATCGCTAGGAGCAGCGGATGTGTCTGGAACGCGGATCGTTTACTTGTGCTCATGCCGCATCCTCGCCCTTACTGTTGTTGGTCAGGCAGTTTCTGATCCGGATCGAAGCGGATGTTAACAGTCACTTTTTCATGCGTCGCCTGGTCACCAGCGCCGTTCCGAATGTATCGAAGAATGCATTTTGGATAGCCCCACCTGCCTGTTGCTGCTGCTGTTTGTGCATTCCAAAGAGGCTAAAGCGATAGCAATGTTAATGTAATGTACCGAGTCGAAGCCTGAACCAAGCCTGAGCGTCTTCGGCGGTGATGGATGGGAGCAGATCGGAGATAGCTTGATCGAGTGCCCCCTGGGTGCGCGCCTTGGTGGAGCGC
>JBBRLT010000044.1:0-29967 GCA_038231235.1 Terriglobales bacterium | reverse complement strand
GCCAGGCGCTCCAGTTCGGCTCTCTGTACCTGGCTCACAACTAACGCATGCTTCTTCGGGCGTCCTCGACGAGGCTCCATGCCTCACCTTAAAACAACCACCTTTTATATACAATCTATTTATGACTCAGAAGACTAGCTTGCCCCTCTTATTTAGGGAATCTTTCATCGAATCCCAGGTCAGACGCTTTTCCCAACCGATACGGGATAAATCGACCTCAATGAATCCATCCCCAAAGAACTCATAGACGATACGCACGAGCAGATCTTCTATGCGTGTGATCTCATAGATCCCTAGATGAAAGCGCTCGAGCTTGTCAAGATGCAGGTCAAGTCTCGCATTGACGTCCGTCTGAGACGTTGAGCTATGACCATCTTCTAGTTCCTTGAACATCCGAGCGGACGCGAGGTTCAAGCGCGCACCAGACAACAGGTTCTGAATCTCAAACCAGAGCTCGTTCACATTGTGAAGATGCACTGTTCTAATTGGATCGGCAAAATCGTAGGTGGCTGACATGAAACTGAGGACAGGAGGCTCGGGAAAATCGACGAGGTAGCGGTCCCGCTCAGCCGCAGCTCGGATGTTATCGATCGTGTATGCCGTGTCATAGGCCACGGCATCGAGACCTGGCCTGACGGCGCAATCGATCTCGTATTCCCCGGTCACCGCGTTGCTTTCATCGGTTATTGTGACCTTCAATTTAGCCATGCTGTTTCCTTTCGGTTGTAAGGTGAGCTCCAATGTAGCTCAAACGATAGTTATTACCGATAAACGCGCTTAGCGCCATTAAACCCGCTTAGCGCCATGTCGGGGCCACGTTTGCTTGCTGCGCGGCTGCATAAACCTGCCGATCCAACCCACCCAATTCGCTACAATCGAAATAGAGTCATCCAGAACTACAAGAGGCAACGGCAAAGCCGTGGATTTTCGCCGCCTGTAAGTCTCATCGTTGGACAAATTTAGCCGTAAGCCCTTGTAAAAGCCATACTTAGCCGCCGCAGCGCGCATATGCCCTGTCCGCAGTGCAAAAGCCTGCTCCTAAGTCGAATGATGTGAGGAATTTAGCCGTAACTCCCCTGCATGGACAAATTTAGCCCTCCGCCAGCACCGCAAACCCCTGCAGGTGCTGGACTTAGCGGTGCACGGCCCGTCACCGTCGGGGGGGGAGGGGGCCCCCCGGAGCGGAGTGCCAGTCAGCACCCGGAAGACGGCAGCGCTCCGCCTCCTCGGAGGGTTTTCTTCCTTCGCTTCCGTCGCAGATTTGGCCGTGCCTGCGAGCAGGTCCATCGGATCATATGTTTGAGCGCATAGCATCCCTGTCTCGCATAGCAACGAGGACCGGTTCTGTCAATGCGGGCGTCTCCGTTGCACTCTCGCGAGCTTCCGATCTCTAGCCCCCTCGCGCGCTGCGGTATCGGTTGGTCAACGACACGCGAATGGTGAGGGCAGGCACCCCGCAATTCACTTCCCATCCACCCGGTTGACTGGCATGCTTGGTCCAGCGTGCATTCCTTACCAGTACGCGCCTTGGCTTCGAGTTAGGAATCGGTTTCAAAATGACTTGCCTTCTTCGCCTGCTTGCACCTTCTGCCTTGTTGAGCGCGCTTATGTTAGGAACACTCTGTGGAGCGCAAACTTCAGAGGGTGCTGCACGCATCGCAGGTCCCGTGGATGAGCACACCCGCGTCGTCTTGCACGGGAACGTCTCTGCGGCGATCCAACCGCAGTACGACCGGGGAGAAGCCCCAGGGTCGAACCAACTCACCTCCGTGCGGGTCGTGCTCGCGCGCTCGGCGGAACAGCAAGCCAGCCTCGATCGATTCGAGCAGGAACTGCAGGATAAGTCCTCGCCCGCATACCACCGATGGCTGACACCCGAGGAGTTTGGCAGGCGATACGGGCCAGCGGACTCCGACATTGCCGCCATCGTGGGATGGCTCCAGTCCCACGGCTTGGCCGTCCAACCGGTCTCGCCGGGGCGCACGAATATTGCATTTTCCGGGGCGGTGAGTCAGGTCGAAGAGACCTTTGCCACCTCTATCCACGCCTATGAGATCGAAGGCGAGCGCTTTTACTCCAACACTGGCGATCCAACCGTCCCTGCGGCTCTGGCCCCACTGGTCCAAGGCATCGCGCACCTGAACACCAGAAACCCCAGGCCCACTTCCATCCCCGCCATTGCAGGCAGACTGGATCCGGTCAGCAGGCGTCTTGCACCAGCCACAACCGCGGCGCGCAATGGAACGACGCCCAACTTCACGCCGCCCGCTGGAGGGAACCTGTATCTGGTGCCGGGCGACGCAGCCACCATTTACGACACGCCGAATCCCATCCTCAACGCGAATTACAGCTCCGGCCCCAAGTACGACGGGACCGGCGTCAGCATCGGAGTAGTTGGGACCGCCCTGCTGAAGACCACGACGCTGCAGAACTATCGCTCGAACTTCCTGGGCGACACGACAGCTCCCGTCATCACCAATATCGGAGGCGTCACCTTTACCGGGGGCAGCAGCGAACCTTACCTGGACCTGGAGATTGCGGGCGGCTTGGCTCCGGGCGCCACCCTTCACTACTATCTTGCCAACGACCTCAACACGCCGCTCGACCAGGCGTTATCGGACAACACCATCGATATCCTGGTCTTTGCTTATGACGTCTGCGAAAGAATCATTACCACGGCAGATAACGCAGCGATCAACAAGAACTGGGAGCAGGCAGCTGCCCAGGGCATCGCCGTCACCGTGTCCAGCGGTGACACTGGTTCGGCTGGCTGCGACGGGATAAGCACGAACGGGCTGACCACGGCGATGGCCTCCAAGGGGCTGGGCGTCAACGCCTATGCCGCTACCCCCTTCAACGTCGCCGTAGGCGGCACGGATTTCGATGAGCTGAATCAAAACTTCGCGACATATTCGACGACCGGCGGCAATGCCAAAACCTTCTATCGCACCGTCCTCAAGTACATTCCGGAGGCGACCTTCGATAGTTCGACCCAGAAGGATGACACCATCGCCTTCAACAAGCCGTGGGGCGGACTGTCAGTCTTCCCGCCGAACATCTATGCCGGCGGCGGGGGACCGAGCACTTGCTCCACCAATGCAACCTCTCCCGGTGTTGTTGGGCGCTGCACCACCGGCTACAGCAAACCCTCGTGGCAGCGCGGAGCCGGCGTGCCCGCGGATGGAGTGCGCGACCTGCCGGATGTGGCCCTGATATCCGGCATTGGCTTCGATAACGCGAGCTGGCTGGTTTGTGATGACACCAACGACTGCACCCTGCAACCAGGTGGCGGCTTCGCCTTCTCTGCCTTTGGAGGAACATCCACCGCGGCGCCGGCGTTCGCTGGAATCCTTGCGCTGGTCCAGCAGAGCACCGGCGGACGGCTTGGCCAGGCCGCTACCCAGCTTTACAACCTGTACAACGGCAGTCACGCCCCGCAGATCTTCCACGATGTAACCCAGGGAAATAACTCAGTCCCCTGCAAGCAGGGCAGCCCGAACTGCAGCAAGGATAAGGCGGGGTACTACTTCGAGAGCGGATATAACGCGACCGCGGGCTACGACCTGGCTACCGGGCTGGGCAGCGTCGATGCCACGCAACTGATTAACTTGTGGGCTACGGCCACTTCCGGGATCGCGGCCACCGTCACCGTCACTCCAACACCCACGTCGCTCACGACTGCGGACAGCGTCACGGTAGCGGTGACAGTCGCAGGCGCGCCGAATCTGCTGCCGCCCACTGGCACCGTCACCTTGACCGGAGGCGGATACACCTCTCCCGCAGGAACCCTGGCGAACAGCAGCTTCAGCTTCACCATTCCGGCCAACAGCCTGGCGGCGGGGACGGACACGCTCCAGGTTTCTTATAGCGGCGATACCAACTACGCGTCCGCTACTGGAATGGCGACGGTGACGGTAACTGTGTTTATTCCTCCTGCCTTCACACTTTCGGCAACCAGCCCCGCAGCGATTGCCGCGGGAGCCGCGACCACATCCACTGTGACGGTCCAGGGCAGCAACGGCTACACCGGCGCGATTGCTCTCAGTTGTGCGCTCACCTCTTCGCCGGCTGGCGCGATCGATCTGCCCACCTGCTCAGCCACTGGCCCTTCTGTATCCCTGAGCACCACCGTGACGACGGGGACCGCCAGCATCGCAGTCAACACCACTGCCCCCACGATCGTAAGCTTGCAGCCAGCGACGGATCGTACGAAATGGTTCCGGGCAACAGGAGGGTCTGCGGTGTTGGCACTTCTCATCTTCCTGGTCCCGGCACGCGGCCGAAGATGGAGACATATGCTGGGCGCGTGCCTGCTGATCATCAGTATTGGCTTTGCGGCAGCGGGCTGCGGCTCGACCTCTGGAGGGACTGGTGCTGGTGGCGGCACCGGGGGAGGAAGTGGCGGTGGCGGGGGAACTCCAACTCCCGCAAAGACCACGCCCACGGTGACTGTCTCGCCGGCCAGCAGTTCGATTGTGCGCAATATGCCCGTTGCGGTCGCGCTGACGGTTGCTGGTTCTGGAGCGACCCCGCCGACCGGAACCATCATCCTGGCCAGTGGGGGCTATACCACGCCCGCGGTGAATCTGGCGGGTGGCGCGGCCACCGTCACCATTCCTGCCAGCAGCTTACCCGCCGGTGCGAATACGCTGACCGCTTCCTATCCAGGAGACAGCAGCTACAACGCAGCCACCGGTACAGCAACTTTGACTGTGACGATTCCGCCACCCGTTGGAGGAACAACAGCAGGTACCTACACGTTTAGCGTGACAGGCACAGGGGATGACGCGGCGAAAACAAGCTCAACCACTACATTTTCAATTATCGTGAGCTGATTCGTACGCACGGCGTATCCGCAACGCTGCATGTTCGCCACTTCGTACTGCATGAAGGGCGTTATAGGATGTAGCGCGACAGATCCGTGTTCTTCACCACACTGGCGACCATCTGCTGGACGTAAGCCGGATCGACCACGACCACTTTCTCTACGCCATGTTCCGTGGTGCGTTCCACCACTGGCAGCGGCACGGTGGCGCCCATGCCGTCTGCCGAGGCAGCGCCCAGGTCGACGACGCCCTCGGCGGTCTTCTGGCCCTTCTGCAGGTCGGGCGCGAGGAAGCTGATCTCGTCCAGCACGCGTTCCATGATGGTGTGCAGGCGGCGCGCGCCGATATTCTCTGTCGTCTCATTCACCCGGAATGCAAACTGCGCAATCTCTTCCAGCGCTTCACGCGTAAATTCAAGCTTCAGTCCTTCAGTCTCGAGCAGCGCGGCATACTGCTTGGTCAGCGACGACTTCGGCTCGGTAAGGATGCGGATGAAGTCTTCCACCGTTAGCGACTGCAGCTCCACACGGATAGGGAAGCGGCCCTGCAGCTCCGGGATCAGATCGCTGGGCTTCGATACATGGAAAGCACCAGCCGCAATGAACAGGATGTGGTCCGTGCTCACCATGCCGTAGCGCGTGTTCACTGTGGTGCCTTCCACGATAGGCAGGATGTCGCGCTGCACCCCTTCACGGGAGATGTCCGGGCCATGTCCGCCTTCGCGCCCGGCCACTTTGTCGATCTCATCGAGGAAGATGATGCCGGAGTTTTCCACCCGCTCGACGGCGATGCGGTTCACCTGGTCGGCGTCGATCAGCCGCTGCTCTTCTTCCTGCACCAGGTATTCGAAGGCCTCGCCTACCTTCATCTTGCGCTTCTTTGTCCGCTGGCCGAACAGGCCGGGGAGTATGTCCCGCAGGCTGATGTCCATGTCTTCAGGACTCTGGTTGCTGATGATCTCAAAGCTAGGCGCGTTGCGCTCGCGCACATCGATCTCGACGCTGCGATCGTCCAGCTTGCCCTCACGGAACTGCTGCCGCAGCTTCTCGCGCGTTCGCTGATGGCTGTCCGTGGCGTCCTTGGCCGCTTCCTTGGTTTCCAGCGGAGCCGTCGTCTCCTCCAGCCCGCTCACAATGTCGATGACCTTGGAGTCGGCCTTTCCCTCGTGCTTGGGCGCGGTGGCCGGCGGCGGCGGCAAAAGCAGATCGAGCAGGCGCTCTTCGGCGTTCAGTTCCGCTTTGTCTTCGACCTCTTCCAGCTTTTCTTCGCGCACCATGTCGACCGCGATCTCTACCAGGTCGCGGATCATGGACTCCACGTCGCGGCCTACGTAGCCAACCTCAGTGAACTTCGAGGCTTCGACTTTCAGGAATGGCGAGTTGGTCAGCTTCGCCAGGCGGCGTGCAATCTCTGTTTTGCCCACGCCCGTGGGCCCGATCATGATGATGTTCTTCGGCATGATCTCTTCCGCAAGATCGGGTGGCAGCTTCTGCCGGCGCATGCGGTTGCGCAGTGCGATGGCGACCGCGCGCTTGGCGGCGCGCTGGCCCACAACATACTTGTCGAGCTCCGCGACAATCTGGCGCGGGGTCAGCTCGTCGAGCGCTAGTTCCTGGTCTTCCGCAGCTCCTGGTAGATAGATGGCCATGTGCCCTGGTGTCTCCTTCGGGGCGAAACGCCCGGTCCTCTCCGCTTAACGGGGAGGGCTTAGGCGGTCAACTCTTCGATAGTGATCTGGTCGTTGGTGTAAATGCAGATCTGTCCGGCGATGCGCAGGCTCTTCTCTGCAATCTCGCGCGCGTTCAGCTCTGTGTTCTGCATCAGCGCACGCGCCGCGGCCAGTGCAAACGATCCGCCGGAACCGATAGTTGCGATGCCCTCATCTGGGTCAATCACGTCACCCGAACCGCTGATCAGGAATGTCTGGTGGGGGTCTGCCACCACCAGCAGTGCCTCCAGCGAGCGCAGCATCTTGTCCGTGCGCCAGTCTTTTGCAAGCTCCACTGCAGAGCGGCCCAGGTTGCCGGCATACTGCTCCAGCTTGCCCTCGAAGCGGCTGAAAAGCGAGAAAGCGTCAGCGGTCGAGCCGGCAAACCCGGCAAGTATTTTGTCCTGATAGAGGCGGCGAATCTTCTTCGCGCTGTGCTTGATGACGCTATCGCCCAGGGTGACCTGGCCATCGGCAGCCATGACCACACTGGTGCCGCGGCGCACGCAGATCACGGTAGTGGAACGAATCCGGCGGCCCGGGGCGAGCGAGAACGCACCATCCCCTGCACTGCCTGCATGCTGTGTGGAAAACTGCCGCCGAGAGCCCGGCGGCAGCGCTACGACTGGCTCTTTCATCTCTCTCTACTATACGCCGCCCGGCGTACCCCTTTTGGAGCATGCGGCGGCTACTCATTCGTCACTGGTTCCCCTGCGTAGCTGCGCTATCCTTGCAGCAGAAACGGAAGGGCCGCTGTGTCGCTCTTCCGGCCATTGGAGCTTCGATGTTCGGCATCTCCCCACGTGAAGCGCAATTGATCAGCGGTCTCGCCGTGCTGTGTGTCATGGCGGCTGGCGGTGCTGCGTATGTGTTGACTCGCAAGCGGCCCAGCCCGGATGACCTGGAGCGCGACCGTCGCGATGGGCTGGTAAAGGCAGGCCGCATCATCGACGCAACGGTGCTGGATATCTCCGAGCTTTCTGCGGAAGAGTCCGACCGTCCCCTGGGGCTGCAGCTCATCCTCTACCAGTACGACGTCGCCGGCGTGACCTATGAGTGCTCGCAGGATGTGACGCTGCTGCAGCACATCGTGGACATTCACAAGGTCCGGCTCAGCTTCCCCGCATCTGTCCGCTACGATCCGCACAATCCCGGCAACAGCCTGATCGTGGCAGAGAACTGGAGCGGCCTGCGCGACACAGCCAACTCTATTCCGCTGCATCCCATACGGCGCACGCCGCGGCAGGTGCCGGTCTAAAGCGCGACGAGGCCGCCTGGGTAGGGGCCAGTGTCAATGCAGCATTCATCGTTTGTATTGTTCGTCGATGACGTGCTCCATCCATTCCACCACCTTCCCGTCCGATCGCTCCTGAATTGCGATGTGAGTCATGGCCGTGGTCGGCGTAGCACCGTGCCAATGCTTTTCTGCGGGCGCGAACCACACTATATCTCCGGGATGAATCTCCTCGATCGCGCCACCTTCCCGCTGCGCCCATCCGCAGCCTGCCGTGATAATCAAGGTCTGTCCGAGGGGATGGGTATGCCATGCGGTACGCGCTCCCGGTTCAAAGGTGACGCTGGCACCCCCAACGAAGGCCGGGTCGGGCGCCTGGAAAAGCGGGTCGATACGGACAACGCCAGTAAACCAGTCTGCGGGTCCTTTGCCGGAGGGCTGCGAACCGATGCGTTTGATCTCCATACCTAGATTCTAGTGGTCCGAAAGCGGAATGCTCTCTGGCCCACGGCCCGCGCTTGCGTTGAGCATTGCAGTGACGCCCCGGTAGACTAAAGCCATGCATGTCCACGGCACGCCCACGCGCCGCACGCAGCGGATACTGCAGCTGTCGCTGGTGGCCACGCTGGCCTATGTGCTGGTCACGTTTGTTGCGGGCATTCGGGCACACTCGATCGCGCTCATCTCGGAGGCGGGCCACAACGTCTCGGACGCGCTGGCGCTGCTGCTCTCCTTTGTCGCGGTCTACTTCCAGGCGCAGCCCGCCTCGGACAAGAAGACCTTCGGCTACCAGCGCGCCGGGGTGCTGGCAGCCTTCCTCAATGCGCTGACGCTGATTGCCATCTCGGTCGGTATCGCCATTGAGGCGATTCATCGGCTCAGTGCGCCGGTAGTGGTGCAGCCGCGGCTGATGATGGTGGTCGCCGCTGCTGGTGTGGTGATGAACGGCGTGATCGCTGGGCTGCTATTTCGTGGCAGCCGCGACATCAACATCCGCTCCACCTTCATCCACATGCTGGGCGATACGCTCTCAACCGCGGCTGTGATCGTGGGTGGCTTCGCCATTCTGCTGACGCACCACAACTGGATCGATCCGGTGCTGTCGCTGCTGATCGCTGCGCTCATTCTGTGGAGCTCGATCTCGATCGTGCGCGAGACGCTGAACATTCTGCTGGAAGGGACGCCGCGCGGCCTGTCCGTACCGGCCATCCGCAACTCGCTCGCTGGCATCGACGGCGTGCTGGACGTGCACGACTTGCATGTGTGGAGTCTCGGCTCGCAGACGCGCGCGCTGGCGACGCACGTCACCATTGAAGATATTCCGCCATCGGAAAGCACGCGCATCCTGGGCGAGATACGCCAGCACCTGCTGGAACGCTATGGCATTTACCACACCACGGTGCAGTTTGAGCATGCCGCCTGCGGCGACCCTCACGGCTGTGTCGAGGTGGTGGAAGAAGCGCATGACCACAGCCACGTCGGGCACCCGCACTAGAGGAGAGAGTATGTCGAATCGATTCTTCAAGGTATTCAAAGGATCCCAGTTTGAGTCCACGAGAACACTCATTCTGAGTGAGAGCACGTACGACTGGAGCGAAGGCGATGTGACATTCACGCCCCAGCCGGACCATCCGGAGACTTCTCTGAAGGTGGGCATCGAAACCGGCAAAATTGCTTACTTCAAGCGGATGGGCCAAGCCCTATGCGAGTCGTACAATCCTTCGCCGCAGGAACAAAGAAATCAATGGGAAAGGTTTGCCTACAGCGTTTATGTTCAAGAGTCCGTCGGCCATGGTGCTGGCGTGCGTCCGTCCCCCCAACAGTGGTCCGGGGCCGCGGCAAATTTCAAGACACTCCTTGAGGAATTGCGCCCCGCCAAAGTCATACTCACGGGCAGGGATATGTGGGAGCGAGGCGGATTGCCGGACGGCGACGAATGGCTACTAAATGATTTGCAAGCCTATCGCTTGGAAGATAAAACGTTAGTCTGGTGTCTCGCGCTGCCGCATACCGCTAACCGTAGAGAAGGGTTTAACTTCGAATTTGTCGGCGCTTCGATCCGCAATTTCGTCGCGTCGTCGTTTCCCCTATAGCAAATTGCTCTCGCCGCTACAATCGCTGCATGCCTGAGCTCTCTCCGGAAATACTGAACCGCGCCAAGCGCATCCGCCTCTTCCTGATGGACATCGATGGCACGCTCTCTGGCGGCGTCTGCCTCATCTCGCTGCCGAACGACGGTGGCGTGGCCGAAATGAAGATCTTCGACCCGCAGGACGGCCTCGGGCTGAAGCTGGCGCACAGTATGGGCATCCGCACTGGCTTCATCACCGGCCGCAGTTCGCCTGCGGTGGCGCAGCGCGCGCGCGAGTGCGATGTGGACTATGTGTACCTCGGTCAGTCGAAGAAGGCGCAGGCCTACGAGGAGTGCATGGAGAAGGCAGGCGTCACCGATGAAGAGGTTGCATATCTGGGCGACGATCTGCCGGACATGCCGCTCTCGCAGCGCGCAGGCTTTGCCATTGCCGTGGCCAATGCTGCGCCAGAGCTGAAAGCCATCAGTCACTATGTGACGGAGCGTCGTGGAGGCGAAGGCGCGGCGCGCGAAGTGGTCGAGCTTATCCTGAAAGCGCAAGGGCGCTGGGAGACGGCGATTCCACTAGCGCTCGCCTGATGCGCGGTTCGGACTGGCCAAAGCCGGAACTATGCCGGAACCACCGGCGTGGCCGCCAGCAGCGCCTGGGTATAAGGCTGCTGCGGTGCGCGGCACAGCGCCTCGGATTCGCCCTGCTCGACAACGCGGCCGCCCTGCATCACCACGATGCGATCCGCCAGGTAGCGCACCAGCGGCATGGAATGGGTGATGAACAGATACGCCAGCCCGTGTTCCCGCTGCAGGCTGCGCAGAAGATTCACGATCTGCGCCCCCACGCTGACGTCAAGCGCGGAGACAGGCTCGTCCAGCACCAGCAACTCCGGACGTAGAGCCAGGGCCCGCGCAATGTTGATGCGCTGCCGCTGCCCGCCAGAGAACTCATGCGGATAGCGAGCTAGCGCGGAGTCGTCCAGCCCCACACTCAACAGCAACTCACTCACGCGCCGCCGCTGCGCCTCCCGGCCGCGCGGCAGGTGCGCGTCGCTACTCGCAGTGGATTCATGAATGCGGTAGGGCTCCGTCAGGATCTGCTCCACGCGCATCCTCGGATTCAGTGCCGCAAATGGATCCTGAAAGACTGGTTGCATGCGCCGCCGTATACGCCGGATCTGCGAGCCGCGTGCAGTGGCCACCACCTCGCCATCGAAGAGTACTTCGCCCGCTGTCGGCTCGATCAGTCCCAGTACCATGCGGGCGACTGTGCTCTTGCCAGAGCCGGACTCGCCCACCACGCCCAGCGTCTCGCCGCGCGCGATCTCGAAGGAGACGCGGTCCACCACCAGGGTGGCGCTCGCGTGTGCGCCATAGCTCTTCGATATTGCTTTCACTTCCAGCAGCGACATGCGCGAATGCTACCATCCATTTTTCTTCTATCCTGTTTCGTCCTGCTCCCGGAGATCCCATGCCCCTCGACCGCCGTCACTTTCTCGCCGTGTGTTCCTCTGCTGGCCTGGCCCACACCCTGTTGCCTGGCGCTCTGCTCACGCTAGCCGCACAGGCAGAGGCACAGCAGGGAAGTGAGACCGCGCAGCCAGCCTCGCCCAAGATTACCGGCGAGTTGCTCGACGCTGCGGCCACTGTTGCTGGTGTCACACTCTCTGTCGAGCAGCGCGCCATGATGCTGGACGGCGTCAACCAGCAGCGGGACGCTTACGCGCAGATACGCAAGCTGCATCTGTCGAACTCGGTCGCGCCTGCGCTCATCTTCGATCCCCTGCCACCCGGCGCGGTCCTCGATACGGAGCGCCGTCCCATGCGCATTAGCAAGGCCCCCGCCATTGCGAGCACGCCAGCGAATCTTGAAGACCTGGCATTCCTCTCCGTGCGCGAGTTGGCCGAGTATGTGCGCAGCAGGAAGGTCTCCTCTACCGCGCTGACGGAGATGTATCTGACCCGGCTGAAGCGCTACGACCCCATGCTGCACTTCGTAGTCACACTGACCGAAGAGCGCGCCCTGGCCAAGGCACGCGAGGCAGATCGGGAGATTGCGGCAGGCAAGTATCGTGGGCCGTTGCATGGCCTGCCGTGGGGTGCGAAGGATCTGCTTGCGGTGAAAGGATATCCGACCACCTGGGGTGCGGGCGGATTCGAGCATCAGGCGCTCGATCAGGATGCGACTGTGGTGCAGCGGCTGGATGCAGCCGGGGCCGTGCTGGTGGCGAAGACCACGCTGGGCGCGCTGGCCATGGGGGATAAGTGGTTCGGCGGCCGCACGCGCAATCCGTGGAATCCGAAGCAGGGCTCCAGCGGTTCCTCTGCCGGTTCCGCGTCGTCTGTGGCGGCGGGCTGCGTCGCCTTCGCGATCGGCAGTGAGACGCTCGGCTCCATCGCTTCGCCGTCCACGCGTTGCGGCGCCACCGGCCTGCGGCCCACCTTCGGCTTCGTTCCTCGCACCGGCGCCATGGCCCTGAGTTGGAGCATGGACAAGCTCGGGCCCATCTGTCGCGCGGTGGAGGATTGTGCCATCGTGATGGATACGATCTACGGGCCGGACCAGATGGATCTTGCGACCCGCGGCGCCGCCTTCCACTGGGACGCAGAGTTTGACTGGCGGTCGCTGCGCATCGGCTATCTGAGGGAGGCCTTCGAGGCGAAGCCACCGGAGGTCGCCGCCAAGCTGCCTGCCTCCGAGACCGAGCTGGAGAAGAAGAAGCGCGAGACCGCCGAGCGCGCGAGCGCCGCTGCCCGCACCCGCCGTGACTACGACCGTCGTTATGACCAGGCCACACTCGAGAAACTGCACGCGATGGGGGTGACCCTGACTGCGGTAAAGCTGCCGGAGCTGCCCTGGGGCGCCATGACGCCACTGCTGACGGCAGAGGCCGCGGCGGCCTTTGACGAGCTCACCATCAGCGGACGCGACCGTTTGCTGACTGAACAGAGCGCTGACGATTGGCCCAACCTCTTTCGCGTCGCTCGCATGTATCCAGCAGTCGAGTACATCCAGGCGAACCGCGTCCGCTCGCTCGCCATTGCGCAGATGGCTGCGCCGTTCAGGCAGGTCGATGTGATCGTCGCTCCCACCAACGGAGAGCAGTTGGTGGCTACCAACCTCACCGGACATCCCGCGGTGATTCTGCCCAACGGCATCCGCGGTGACGATGCGCCCGTACCGCCGCTGGTGGATGCGGGTGACGACGATTCCATCGGTGGCCCCGGAACGCCCGTCAGCCTGACATTTCTCGGCGGCCTCTATCAGGACGCGAAGCTCTGTGCCTTCGCGCGCGCCTATCAGGAGGCCACTGGCTTTCAGAAGCAGCACCCGAAGCTGGTGTAAAGAAAAGGGGCGTCACCTTGCGGTGGCCGCCCCTTGTTGCTTCAACGTGAGTTTACTGCTTGACCCAGACCGAGGTATAAGGCTCGTTGACCTTCGCCGCCGAACCAACTTCGGTGATCTTCTTGCCGTCGGCAGAGAGCGTCATGGTGCTGTGGTTGATGATCTCTCCGTTCATCTTCTGCGTCATCTTCAGCGTTTTTGGAGAGGTGCGGAGCAACGCGATGGTAAAGCCCTTGGGCACGGTGGGTCCCTCTGGCGTGACTTCCTTACCGTCGAGGGTGGCGTCCAGCGTGGCTTTGATCTCGGGCAGAGTCCAGGCGATCTCGTTCGGACCTTTCTCAGCAATCTCGTAGGTCTGGTCTTCCTTGATCTCTACCTTGGTGTCCTTCCAGCTGCCGGCCAGACCCTTTGTGCCGCTCACCCGCGCATATTCCGCCATCTCATCGATAGCGGATCCGTCTGGCCTTTTTCCTTTGGTCGCAATCTTCAGGCTCTTGCCATCGGAGGACACGATCCAGGTGTTGGTGACCAGGTCCACACCGTTGACCTTGACGTGCTGTTCAAATGTGTTGTCGTCGATCTTCTTCCATGTGGCTTCATCCCCTGACCATGTCTTGTAGGGCTGACCATCCAGCTTGAACTTCGACGTGTGACCCTGCGAGGTGGACGTCATCTCACCGCCCGCGCGTGAGGCGAAGCGGAGAGTGTCTCCCGTCAGCTTGCTCTGAGCAGGATCGAGCTTCCACTTGCCCACCCAAGGATTTTCCGCAAACGCGGTGCTGGCGGCAACCAGCAGGACAAAGCCACAGAGTGGGGTACATAAGGAACGGAACAGGTTGCGGTGCATGAGTACTCTCCTGGGTAGCGAATCTGTGGGACCGATTGTGGGGGAGAGGCGAAATGCAGAGCGCGCTGGCCATCGCAGCCGACGGCTGGGCCCGACTGAAGCATACGCGCAGCAACCGCGGCTTTGCGAGTGAATTTCTCGACGAATGATAGGGCCTTAGTCCTTTGCCGTCGCCACCGCGCCGATCAGAACTCCAAGCGCAACCACCGCTGCAGCCAAAATGATGAGACCTCTGGTCCGGTCCGTGTGTCTCCTCTCGCCACTGAGTTGTAGCCCCCGTAGCCATCTTTGATCTTCTTCACCTCGGCATAGGTCAGAGTTACGTCAGCCTTTCGGTCTACATCATAGAAGGTCAAACCTACTTGATCATTCGACACAAACCTGCCGAACTCTTCGTCTGCATGGAAGCGAAGGACGCTAATCGGAGCCTGAGGCAATAGATGATCGACCTTCAGCTTTACTGCCGACTCTCTCTTGGAGAGAGTCGGCGACTGCTGAGCACTACTCGTTGCCGCAACGATAAAAATAAGTAGTAACGGAACGATTTGGTGAAAGGAAATGCGCATGCACAAAGATATACACGGCAAACGTTGGTTCGCAGCTCTTCCAGCGGAAGGGGGGCGCAGACGCACAATGATTACAAATCGCGACTACTTAGATGTCCAGGTTCTTCACATCCAGCGCATTCTCTTCAATGAACTTGCGCCGCGCGTCCACGTCTTCGCCCATCAGCGTGCTGAAGATGGTCTCCGATTCCGCAAGATCTTCCAGTCGCACGGAGAGCAGTGTGCGCCGTTCCGGGTCCATGGTGGTCTCCCACAGTTGCGGCGCCGTCATCTCTCCCAGGCCCTTGTAGCGTTGTACTTGATAGTCGCGCCGTCCCTGCTCGATAACGTACTCGAACAGCTCGCGCGCAGACTTTTTCTCCACCGGCTCCTGAGCCGTTGCGCGCGACGCCTTGCGTGCCGCCTTCTCGGTCAGCGCCTGCCCGGTCTCGGTATCGGAGCCGCTCTCCGCGACTGCCTCTTCGGCTGCTGCTTCTTCCTGCGCGGCTTTGCCTTTTGGCGCGTACTCAATGAGGAATGGCGGTTGAAGCTCCTCGCTGATCTGCGAGTACTTCGCCATCATCTGGCGATACTCCGGCGCCGAGGCCAGGGCCCAGTCAATATGCCGCACCGCACCCTGCGCATCCGCAAAGCTCAGCGACCAGGTCTGATGCTCTTCGTCGAGCACTGGCTCCGTCACACTCTTGAACTGGTACTGCTTCGTCATTGCCTTCAATGCGTCGTAGACTTGCGTCAGCTTCACGGGTGGGCCGCCCGCAACAGTCTCAAAGTCGGTGCGGCGCACAAGCTCCAGCCTGGCCAGGAGAGAAGTGACCTGCTCATTGCGAATGCGCTTGTCCACCTTCTCGAAGAAGCCGAGGTAGTCGTTCAACTGCCCCATGAACTTGGTCAGCGCGCTGCCTTCCAGCTGCTTGCGCGTTGCTGGATCACCCGCGCCGTAGCGGATCATCATGCCATCGGAGGCGCGTTTCACCATCACCTTCACAAACTCGCGGTCGTCCTTGATGTACTGCTCGAACTTGCCCTTCTTGATGCGATAGAGCGGCGGCTGCGCAATGTAGACATGGCCGCGCTTGATCAGTTCCTGCATGTGGCGGAAGAAGAAGGTGAGCAGGAGTGTGCGGATGTGCGACCCGTCCACGTCCGCGTCGGTCATCAGGATGACCTTGCCGTAGCGCAGCTTGGCCGGATCGAAGTCGTCCTTGCCGATGCCGCAGCCGAGCGCGGTGATCATGGCGCGGATTTCCTCATGGCCCAGCATCTTGTCGTAGCGCGCCTTCTCCACGTTGAGGATCTTGCCCTTCAGCGGCAGGATGGCCTGGAAGCGGCGATCGCGGCCCTGGCGGGAGGTGCCGCCGGCCGACTCGCCCTCGACCAGGTAGAGCTCGCAGCGCTCTGGCTGCCGCTCGGAGCAGTCAGAGAGCTTACCCGGCAATCCGCCGCCATCGAGCGCGCCCTTGCGCCGCGTCAGGTCGCGCGCCTTGCGCGCTGCTTCACGCGCCCGTGAGGCTTCAATGGCCTTGTTGATGATGCGCTTGGCAATGGGCGGGTTCTGCTCCAGAAACATACCCAGCCGCTCATTCACGAAGGCCTGCACAGTGCCCGCGATGTCCGAGTTCAGCTTGCCCTTGGTCTGCCCTTCGAACTGCGGCTGTGACAATTTCACGCTGATCACCGCGACCAGTCCCTCGCGAACGTCGTCGCCGGAGAGGTTTTCCTTCACATCCTTGAACAGGCCGAGGGACTGTCCGGCGCTGTTGACGGTGCGGGTCAGTGCGGTGCGGAAGCCGGAGAGATGCGAGCCGCCATCGACAGTATTGATGTTGTTGGCGAAGGAGAAGACCGTCTCCGAGTAGCCATCGTTGTACTGCAGCGCGACGTCGATCTCGACGTTATCGCGCGCCGCTTCCATGTGGATCGGCTTCTCGTGCAGTACCTGCTTGCCCTTGTTGATGTGCTTGATGAACTCGGAGATGCCGCCGGCATAGCGGAACTCGGCGCGCTTGGACTCGCCAGTCTTGGCATCGGTGACGCGCTCATCGGTCAGCGTAATGACCAGACCCTTGTTCAGGAAGGCGAGTTCGCGCAGCCGCTGCGCCAGCGTGTCGTAGTTGTATTCCGTGACGGTGAAGATGGAGCGGTCGGGAAGGAAGCGCACCTTGGTGCCGCGGCGCTTGGTGGTGCCGGTCTGACGCAGCTTCGAGATGGGTGCGCCCTTGGAGTACTCCTGCTCATAGGTGTGGTCGTCGCGCCAGATCTCTACATCGAAGGCCTGGCTCAGTGCGTTCACACACGAAACGCCCACGCCATGTAAGCCACCAGACACTTTGTAGTTGGAAGAGTCGAACTTGCCGCCCGCGTGCAGCTTGGTCAGCACTACCTGCACCGCCGGCATCTTCTCGCCATCCGGCAGCGTCATGTCGTCCACGGGAATACCGCGGCCGTCATCGATCACTGTGATCGAGTTGTCGAAGTGGATAATCACATCGACGCGGCTGGCATGTCCGGCGAGCGCCTCGTCCACGGAATTGTCCACCACCTCATACACCAGATGATGCAATCCCATCTCGCCGGTGGAGCCGATGTACATGGCGGGGCGCAGGCGCACTGCCTCCAGGCCTTCCAGAATCTTGATATTGCTGCCGGTGTAACTTCCGGTACTCGGCTGCTTCGGATCGTCTTCGCTGGGCCGGAGGAGAACGGGTGGGATCTCGGTAGTGGACATGAAACTCCGTCGAACTTCAGGCTCGCAGGAGAGGCCGGAATGGCCCACTAACTGTCTGTATCCAAATGACTTGACTGTTTCCAGCGAGTATCGTAATTCTATCATGGAAAGGTCCAGGAAAAAGAGCCTTTCGCCCTTCAGAACCTTACCCGCACGGAGGCGTTCGAACCTGCTTGGGCAGATGGGAATTTGCGCGCTTCTCCCCCTCGTTCCAGGCCCGAGTGGGCCCCGTCGCTACCCATCAGTAATACTCCGTCGTTACTGGATACCGGCGCCGGAACGTTGAGGGCAGTGCCTGCAAAGGACTATCTTTGATTCAGGCAGATGTTCTCTTCTCCATCCCAATCCGTTGTCTTCTGGCTTCGCTTTGTCACCGTTCTGCAGACCGCCTTGTTGCTGATGGCGTGCGTCTGGGGATCGCGCAAGGGCAGGAACTATTCGGCCATGCGCGGCTACTTGCTGGTGAATGCGATCGGCGGCCTGCTGGCCTGCGTGCTGCTCGCTTTTCCCGGACTGCTGGCCGGAAGCGAGGCGACCGTCTACGCCGCGCTCTTCTGGACGGCGTATGGCGTCTCCGGACTGCTCACCTTCATCACCGCTCAACAGATCTTCCGCGACGCGCTGGCGCCTGTGCCCGGGCTGCGCAGACTGGCGCTGCTGGGCTACCGCTGGGTCGCGGTCGTCTCGGTGGCCATCTCTGTTATCCCCGCTGCCCTCCCGCTCTTCTTCCACTCCCAGACGCTGCACGTCAGCCTGATCCAGGCCATGCGCTGTGTCAGCGTCCTGGAGTTCTGTCTGCTCGCCTTCATCCTGCTGTCGGCCCAGACATTGGGAATCTCGTTCAGCAGCCGCATCGTGGGCATCACGCTTGGCTTTGGCGTGCTGGCCGCAGTGGATACGGTGTGCTTCATGGTGCTGCTGCGTACCGGCTCGCCCATGCTGCCCTGGATACTGGCGCGGCAGGCGGGCAGCCTGCTGGCCGTGAGTATCTGGCTGGTTTACCTCATCAAGCCGGAGCCGGCGCGCTCGACGGTCGAACTTCCCAGCAGCTCGCAGTTGCGCAAATGGAACGAGATCGCGATGGCCCTGGGCAAGCCCGTTCCCAACATCGCCCTTATGCCGCAGCACGGACCGTTCTTCCTGCAAGATGTCGAGCAGGTAGTGGATCGCGTGCTCAGCCGCAATGCCAGCGATTCGACAGCGTCGCGCTAAACCACGCGCTCTGTTCGAAGCAGCAAGAAGGCCAGGACGGATGCCCTGGCCTTCTTCATTCCTAACGTAAACGCTGCTATGGCTGATCGGTTACGCGCTGGGAAGCGCCGCAGCCTCGACCGCGACAAAGCGGCCGCTCTTGCCCTTGTCCATGAACTTCACCTTGCCGGTAACCTTGGCGAACAGCGTGTCGTCCTTGCCCCGGCCCACGTTCAGGCCTGGCTTGATGGGTGTACCGCGCTGCCGCACGATGATGGAGCCGCCGGAGACCAGCTCGCCCGCAAACTTCTTCACTCCCAGCCGCTGCGCGTTGGAATCGCGCCCGTTCTTCGAACTGCCTAGACCTTTTTTGTGTGCCATCGCTTCAATCCTTGTGTGTCATTGCGGTGTGACATTGCGGTGTGACATTGCGTTTGACATGCTGACGTACCGGGACGCGCCCGGTCTGGCGCTCAACTAGTTGGCTTGCTCATTCTTCTCGGGGCGGTAGGTCGTCCCGTCCACTTCAATCTCGTTGATGCGTACGGAGGTGTAGGCCTGGCGATGTCCCTGCAGCTTCTTATACTGCTTCTTGCGCTTCAGGTGGAAGACCAGGATCTTCGCACCGCGGCCATCGCCCAGCACCGTGGCGGTCACCTTGGCGTTCTGCGGCTTGTCCATGGCGCCTTCGCCGGTCGAGGCAGCCAGCACTTCACTGAACTCGATCGTTTCGTTCGCTGCTACGCCTGTCTTCTCAATGCGCAGCACGTCACCAGGCGCCACACGATACTGCTTCCCACCAGTACGGATTACCGCGTACATAAAACCTCCACAGCTCCCGGCGGGAGCGTGATCCTTAAAATTCAGTTGGGCAGATACATGCTTCGACTCGCCTTCAGCGATGCTCAAATCACTCCCACTGCAAAGTGACGAGTCAACACTGGCAGTCCAGCCGCTTCGTGAAAGGTCTTGCGATGACACACACGAAGGGGCGCGGGCAGGATCGCCGGAACCTATTCAGTCTAGCGGGAGATGGCGGGTGGGTCAAACCGCACTAGGGGGCGGGAGCTTTGGCCAGCCTCGAGTGGCGCTTCGGAACAGGTATACGGCGAGCAGAGCGATCAGCGGCTCCAGCGGGTGCCGGAAGCGCGCATGCGCGGTCACAAGGTAGTAGACCGCCGGCAGTGTAAGGAAGGCGGAGGCCATCAGCCAGGCGCCGAAGATGCGCCGCCGCAGCGCCAGCGCCAGCCCCAGCAGGCCTGCCGTGCTGAGGAAGCCATAGTTCAGGCTGCGAAAGAAGTTGGTGAAGGCCGATCCGCCGGCAGCCGGCAGGCCAAACCAGAAGAAATACACCCGCCGCACTGTGTTGCGCGCGAAGACCGCGGGGTCGGCCGCGATGGTTTGCTTCGCCAGCGTTCCGCGCGCCTGAGCGTAGCGGTATTCCCCCAGAGCCGCATATAGGCGCAGTTGCGCGGGGTCCTTTGCGGGATGGTGGTACTCCATCAGCAGGCCGGTGGCTCCCGGCCCGTTGCCCAGTGCCAACTCTGCGCCGAAGTTGGCCCGCAACGGCACGAAGTGATGAAAGACACGCGCATTGCGCACCATCCAGGGGGACAACACCGCGCAGAAAAGGAGCCCGCCGAGGACCGGGCCAGCCAGTGCGCGCCAGCGCAGACGGCCGCCCGCCAGGGCCCACAGCCCCGCCAGGGGCAGGAAGAGCACCAGCCCTGGATTGCTGAGGGCGATGCCACCCCACAGCAGGCCAAACAGTGCCCAGTCGCGCAGGTCGCGCTGCGGCTGGCGGGAAGATCGGTGCGACCGCAGACGCAAGGCCAGCGCAAAGGCGCAGGTGAACAGTAGCGTGCTTACGGACATCTCCCAGATCCAGCGCACGGCATATTGCATCGCCGCCGGGTACAGCGCCCACAACCACGCTGCCCAGCGCGTGATCGTAAAGGGAAACGCAGGGACAGGGAAGCAGCGCCGCCCGATCGCCGCCATGGGGAAGACGATCAGCGCATTGCACAGCGAATTCACCGCCAGCAGAATCCAGGCAGAGAGCGCGGTGTAGACGCCCGTCATTTTGAAGACGAGCGCAATCAGCAAGGGATACACGGGCCCCACCCAGGCGGTCGGTCCGGTGTGGCCGGCGAACGGATCGGCGTAGCCATATCCGGTGACCAGCGAGCGGGCAATCCTGCCCATCTCCCAGCCGTACTCGAAGTGCTCCGGAAAGGGGCGCATCCGGTAGGTATGGGCCAGGGTGAGGTAGGCCAGCCGCACCAGAAGAGCGATCCAGAAGATCCGTCGTAACTGCCGCGCGTTTTCCTGCTCAGGAGAGAGGGATGCCGTCCTGGGATGTTTTTGCGGGTTTACCACCGTGCGGTCGGCCATCGCGTGGGACCCATTATCGCTGCGTTTGTTCGGGGGCCCGACTTCGGGTACACTGAAAGCTCGCGTCACGGCCATGATTTTGCTTTTGCGCAGTGCGGTTCCTGCCAGTCCGCTTTTGCCGTCGCGAACAAGATTCGCATCAAATTGGAGTTTGTGATGGCACAGATATGTCAGGTCTGCGGCAAAGGTCCGCAGTTCGGTAACAACATCTCGCACGCTCACAACGTGAGCCGTCGTCGTTGGAACGTCAACCTGCGCCCGGTCAAGGCCAAGTTGGCTGGCGGCAACAAGCGTATTCGGGTCTGCACCAGCTGCATCAAGTCCGGCAAGGTCGTCAAAGCCTAGCCCGGCCTCTTTCCAAAAGACAAAAGGCTCCGCGTCAAGCGGGGCCTTTTTACGTTCTCCTGCGTTTTCGGCCAGTCTACTTGCCCGCGAACTCGAGCGATGCCGAATTGATGCAGTAGCGCAGTCCGGTCGGCTTTGGGCCATCCGGAAAAACATGTCCCAGGTGGGCGCCGCAGCGGGCACAGGTCGCCTCAGTCCGCTGCATGCCGTGGCTGTTGTCCTCATGCGACTCCACTGCCGTGTCATTCACCGGCAGGAAGAAGCTGGGCCAGCCGCTGCCCGACTCGAACTTCGAATCACTCTGAAATAGCGCCGCGTTGCAGGCTACGCAGTGATAAATGCCGTCCGCGTGATTGCGGTAGAGCGCGCCGGTAAAGGGCGCCTCGGTGCCTTTCTGCCGCGTGATGTGGTACTGCTCAGGCGTCAGCTGGGCCCGCCACTCGGCGTCTGTCTTCTGCACCTTCTCTGTTTTGGTCTCGGTCTTGTTTTCTATTTTTGTCTCAGCCATGATGTCCTCGTTTCTCATTAGATGGGTCAACCCGGCTACAGGTGCGCGATCACTTCAATCTCTACCAGCGCGTCCTTGGGCAGGCGGGCCACCTCCACTGTGGAACGGGCCGGAGAGACGATGCCGTCGCCCGCGAAGTAGCGCCCATAGACCTCATTCATCGCGGCAAAGTCGCCCATGTCCTTCAGGAAGACCGTGGTCTTGAAGACTTGAGACAGGTCCGCGCCAGCCGCTGCCAGGACCGCTTTCAGGTTCTGGATTACGCGCTCCGTCTGCTCGCGCACGCCGCCCGCGATCAGCGCTGCCGTCGCCGGATCGAGCGCCACCTGTCCGGAGGTATAGATCATGTCACCGACGCGAACTGCCTGGGAGTAGGGGCCGATGGCTGCGGGTGCGCTCCTGGTGCTGATGGCGGTCTGCTCTTTGGACATAGATAGGAGGCTCCTTAGGAAATGGTTCAGTTGTGCGCTTCCGGCGTAACGGAAGTACGTGAGAACAGCCAGTCTTTCACACCACTCGCGACTCCGCTTGTCTGGGTGCTGTACTCCTCTAAGTGTCTCAGGATTGCAGTAGCGCGCGCGATTCGGGCTGTCGGCAGCGTATCGCGGAAGCGCAGCATCTGCAGCCGTGCTGCGTAGACCGGCAGCAGCTCGCTCCGCACCGTGGGTGGATGCAAAATCACCTGGCTGTCCAGCGACTCTGCCTGGAGGTGTTCTAGATGGATGCGCGCCCAGTGGGCCTCAGCCTGCCGGGTTGCGCGGGACCGCCAGCGCGACGCAGCCGCCCCCACCTGTTGCCGCGGATGAATGCGATAGTCGATCAGCGCTTCGTCGAGCGCGATTAGCTCACCCTGGAACGAAAGCAGGATGCCGAGCCACGCATCGTGCACCCATTCCGCGGGGATGGGCAGCGCATGCGCGAGTGCAGAGCGGCGCAGCATGACGGTTGCCCCGGTGATGAAGCGGTCGCGGCACAACAGGCTGTAGTCACCGGCTGCAAAGCGGTGAAACCGCTGGCCGGCGAAGCCGAAGCGCTGCCATAGAGAACCTCGCATCGGCTGGCTCGCTTCATCAATCAGCGTTCCATCCGCGAATAGCAGTGCTGCATAGGGACGCTGCTCCAACACGGCAAGCGAGCGTGTCAGCCGCTGCGGACGCCAGCGGTCGTCCTGATCGCTGAGCGCGATCAGATCTCCGGTGCAGTGGCGCAGCGCGCGTTCAAAGTTCCGCGTCGAACCCATACGCTCTTTAGTCGGCAGGATCATGACCGGGAAGGGCGCCTCGGCTCGAAAGGCCTGAAGCAGCGGTATGGTTCCGTCAGAAGAAGCGTCATCGCACGCGATGACTTCGTCCGGCAAACGGCTCTGCTCCAGCACGCTCTGCAGCTGTTCCGGCAGATAGCGTTCGCCGTTGCAGGTACACAACGCGACAGAGATCTTCATCGGGATGCGCTCTGCTGCGTCACTTGCCAATCCGGACGCTGGGAATGCGCAGCAGCAGCGCCTGTAGCAGCGTCTCCTTCCACACCCGGCTATTGCTGCAGCGTCTCCACAGGAAACGGCTAATGCGCAGCAGGTAGAGCCGGTACATCGTCCGCTCCAGCAGGCTGCCGTAGCGCCGGACGTAGCGGGTCTGCGCGGTCAGCACGTTGCGATGCCGCCAATGTGGCACCTGGTTTACGTCCATGTGCGACAGCTTCTGCTCGAGTGCCGACTGCATGACGAAGATGCGGAAGCCCTTCCGCGCCAACTCCTCGAAGACAGCATGGTCCAGATAGTCCAGCCAGAAGTCCGCGGGAAAGCCACCAACCTGCCGCAGCGCTTCGACCCGCAGCAGCGCGCCAGAGTTGTAAGCACTCATGGGCCGCTCCTGTGGACCCACGTCCGCCCGCTCGACCGTATGCGTCACCCTGCGCAGCCGCTTTCGCATCTGGAAAAGAAAGCTGCTCTCTGGCGAGTAGATCACCGCATTCGCGGTCAGCTTGGGAACGATCGCGCCAATCTCGCTCACCGGTTCCAGCGATTCCATGCGCTCGATCAGCTCCGCCAGATACTCGGCGGTCAGAGTAGTGTCCTGATCCAGCAGCAGCAGCCAGGGTGCGCCGTTGGTCATTGCATGCTGCAGCGCGCAGTTGTAGGCAGGCGCCAGGCCGCCGTTCGTGCCATCGTGGACATACTCCGCGGGAAGCGGCAACTGCGGCGGCAGTAGTTGCGCACTGGGAGAGTTGTCATACACGATCAGCGAAAAATGGGTGGCCAGCGCGGGCTGCGCCTCAAGGATGCGCAAGAAGGACGATACGGATTCACTCTCAGAAATGGGCCGCTGATAGAGAACAGCCACTGCGACAATCTGCGAGGGGCGCGCCGTAAGACTGGGAGTGATAAATGTTTCCACGAGTGACGAGAGCATCAGGAAGCGCAGTAAGACCTAGTGCAGCGCCGGGCTGAGTATAGCAGCGCGCACCCGGCGCAGCGCCGCCTCGCGCTCCGGCGCCGTCAATCCGCTGAGCCACGCAACCAACGCCGTCGCAATCGCCCAGGCGGCGAACAGCGGCGGTGACAGCGGCATCATGGTGCGGCTGTGCCACCAGGGAAGGATCAGCAAACTAGGCAGCCCGCACAGTGCTGGCCGCAATAGACTCTGTTGCAGCAATCGGGCGCGGTGTACGTCGATGATGGGCATGGTGCGCTGCATACTCACCAGGAAGTGTGTGCCCAGGCCGACAAATGCACCGATCAACGTACCCAGCGCCACACCGGTCGCGCCCAGGGTGCGCACCAGAATCAGGCTGCAGGTGAGGTTCACCAGTGCTTCCAGCACAGCAGTCAGCGTGGCCGAGCGCTGCGTGCCCGTTGCCACCACCATCATGGCGTAGGGATAGCTGCACTGCCGCACCACGTTGGCCACAACCAGGATCATCAGAAATGACACGCTGCTCATCGCATATGCGGAACCAAGCCACAGCCTCAGCAGCGGGTATCCGCAAATGAGCAGTGGGATGGCAAGCGCGCAGAGCAGAAGCACACAATAGCGCGTGCTGCGCACCAGCAGCTCGCCCAGTTGCGACGGCGTGCGCTGCCCCTGGATAGATGAGACGGCGGGCATGAGTGGACCCAGTACATTTCCCGTGATCAGCAGCATGAAGTTGGTTGCGCTTGCCGCTACCGCGTAGAAGCCGGTATTGCGGAAGTCATAGTGGCCCACGATGGTTGTGTCTAGGCCGCTGATAGCCAGCCCGCCCAGAGTCCAGACAGCCAGTATGCCGCAGTATTCCAGCAGACGCCGCGCAACCAGACGATCCAGTACAAACAGGCGAAGCGGGACTTCGCGTGCGGCGAAACGCTTCCAGCAGTACCACTGCGCCGCGGCGTTCAGAATATTGAAGCTCGCCACCAGCACCGCGAGTTGGGCAAGCGAACCATGCAGCAGGAGCAGCGCGATGATTCCCAACGCAGAGCCGATGCGCCCCACGCTGCCAATGATGGCCGGAATTGCGTACCGCTGCAGGCCGATGAACACTGCCTGCAGCACCAGGAACGGCAGCAACAACGCTGTAGTTGAGCCGATGGCGAGCACCCCGATGCGCATCTGCGGCACCAGCGGCTGCGGCATCTGGTGGAAGATATGCGGAATGGCGAGGGCCAGCAAGCCCATCGCCACAATGCCAATCGCGCCGCCGATGGCCAGCATGGAGAAGGCGGTGCTGGCTACCTTGCCACTCGCTGCGCTATTACCGGTGGCGTGGTACTCCGCGACGAACTTGCCGATGGCGGTCTGGAAGCCGATCTCCAGGTAGTTGATGTACGCGCTGATCTGCAGAATCAGCACCCACGCGCTGTACTCCGCGGGTGGCATGTGGTGCACCAGAAATGGCGGGATGACCAGCGATACGCCGAAGGAGAGCAGCAACTGCAACAGGTTGGTCGCAGAGCCCTGCAGGAACTTCTTCTTGTTGGAACTGAGCATGGAAGCAGCGCGGCCTGACCTACCTTAGCAGAGCGCAATCGAGCCGAAGCGCGGCTAAACCTTGTTGGCGCGCTCCACATCGCGCACGCCGGATAGGTTGCGCAGACCGAGCACGATGCGGTCCAGATGCGCTACGTCCTCCGCCTCGAGGATGAATTCCACGATGGCCTCCCCGTCGTTGCCGGCGCGCGAGTCCACGCTGCGGATGTTGGTGCCGTCGTCGCTGATGATGGCGGTAAGACTCTTGAGCATGCCGGCGCGGTCATCGCAGTACACGATCACGCGCACCGGATAGGTCTGTTGCGGCCCGCGTGCATTCTCGCCCGGCTGAGACCACTCGACCGTGATGCGGCGGTCTGCCTCATACAGCAGGTTCTGCACATTCGAACATCGCCGTGAGTGCACGGCCACGCCCTTGCCGCGGGTGACATAGCCGATGATCTCTTCGCCGCGAATGGGATTGCAACATCGCGCGCGATAGACCAGCAGATCATTCTGGCCTTCGACCTCCAGCGACTCGGTACGCGGGTTCAGGTGCACGCGCTTCACACCATTACCCGGGGCCTTGCTGTCGGCCTCGGTTTCGGCTGCCAGGGGAGCCAGCAGTCCCGGGGACAACTTGTTCAGCACCTGCCGCGAGGAGTATTTGCCAAAGCCGATGCCCGCCAGCAGATCCTTTTCACCGCCCAGACCGTAGTCGTTGGCTACCCGCGTGTAATCGGCCTCAGTAAACTTGGACATCGAAAGCTTGTACTTGCGCGCTTCGCGATCGATCAGCTTGCCGCCAATGTCGATCGCGCGCTCGCGCTGGTGCTCGTTCAGCCAGTGCTTGATCTTGTTGCGTGCACGCGAACTCTTGACGAAGGTCAGCCAGTCGCGGCTGGGCACGTGGCCGTTCTGCGTGATGATCTCCACAATGTCGCCATTGCGCAGGCGGGTGCGCAGCGGCACCATGCGGCCGTTCACGCGCGCGCCGGTGCAGGCCTGGCCCACTTCGGTATGAACGGAGTAGGCAAAGTCCACCGGACTCGCGTCCTTGGGCAGTACGACTACTTTGCCCTTGGGCGTGAAGGTGTAGACCTCTTCCGGATATAGATCGATCTTCAGCGTGGAGAGGAACTCGTTCGGGTCGGACATCTCCCGCTGCCACTCCACCAGCGAGCGCACCCAGGCCAGGCGCTGCTCGTCCTTGCTGCTCATCGGCTGGCCATTCGCCTTGTACTTCCAGTGCGCGGCGATGCCTTCCTCGGCGATGCGATGCATCTCCTCCGTGCGGATCTGCACCTCGAACTGGTGGCCGCCGGTGCCCATCACCGTGGTGTGCAGCGACTGATACAGATTCGGCCGCGGCATGGCGATGAAGTCCTTGATGCGGCCCGGCACTGGCCGCCACAGTGCGTGGATCAGGCCGAAGACGGCGTAACAGTCCTGCACGCTCGCGGTGATAACGCGCACCGCCAGCAGGTCAAACACCTGGTCCACCGTGCTGCGCTGCTTCTGCAGCTTCTGATGGATGCTGTAGATGCGCTTGATGCGCCACTCCACCCGCGCCTGGATGTGGTGCTCGGCCAGCTTCTCCTTGAGCATCCGCTCCACCTCGGCGAGGAAGTCTTCACCTTCCTTGCGGCGCTCGTCGATGGCCGTCTGCACCTTGTCGTAATTCAGTGCGTCCACATAGCGGAAGGCCAGGTCTTCCAGCTCACCGCGCACCTTGCCCATGCCCAGGCGGTGGGCCAACGGCGCATAGATGTCCAGAGTCTCCTGCGCGATGGCCTGTTGGCGCTCCAGGCGCAGATGCTGCAGGGTGCGCATGTTGTGCAGCCGGTCGGCCAGCTTGATCAGCACCACGCGCACATCGCTGACCATGGCCAGCAGCATCTTGCGGACGTTCTCCGCCTGGCGGTCTTCGCTGTTGGCAAACTGAATCTTGTCGATCTTGGTGACGCCTTCGACGATGTGCGCCACCTGGTCGCCGAACAGGCGAGTGATGTCGTCCGCGGTGACGGACGTATCTTCAACCGCGTCATGCAGCAGACCGGCGGCGATGGCGGTCGCGTCCAGCTTCATCTCCGCCAATACGTGCGCCACTTCCAGGGGATGGAGCACATAGGGCTCGCCGGAGGCGCGGACCTGACCTTGATGATGTTCGAGGGAGAACTCCCAGGCGCGGCGGATGATGTCTACATCGTCGTTGGGGCGGTGCGCGTGAACAGTGTCCAGCAGCGCGCGGAAGCGAGCATCCACCAGCGCCCGCGGGTCGGGCGCGATGGAGCGGGATGCGGTAGACTCCGGCGGCGTTGTACGCGCGGTCGCCATGCCTGATTATAGGCTGATAGCTTTTCTTCTTCAGTAGGACTGATTTCACCCCATGCCAAAGCCGCCCCACGCAGCCACGCTTCGCTCGAAAACGCCGTCCCCGGCTCGGCCTGAGGATCGCGACACGCCGCCGCCGAAGTCTGCGCGCAAGTCGCGGAAGGCTTCCCCGCAGCCTTCTGCCTCCACTGCCGCCAAAGAGGGCCAAACGCTGGTGGACCGGCCCGCCGTCATCATCTCCCGCCGCGCCGCAGACCGGCTGCGCGCTGGCCACCCCTGGGTCTATGCCTCCGACGTGATCGAGGCGGTGCGGGCGGAGGAGGCGCCCATCGCGGGCCTGCTGCCAGTTGTGGACCAGCGCGGCATCCCGCTTGGAACAGCGCTGTGGAGCCCCAACTCGCAGATCGCGCTGCGCCTGGTCAGCCGCGAGCTGCTGCTGGACAACCAGCATTGGCTGGAGCTGATAGAGCAGCGGCTGCGCGCTGCCATTGCGATGCGGTCCACGATGGAGACGCAGGCCTGCCGCCTGGTCTTCAGCGAGGCGGATGAGTTGCCCGGCCTGATTGTGGATCGGTATAACTCGCTGCTGCTGGTGCAGGTGCTGGCACGCGGCCTCGACCGCCCGGAAGTGCGCGCCCTGCTGACCAAGGTGCTGGTGGAGGAACTGGAGCCGCAGACCATCGTTGAGCGCGGGGACGCGCGGATTGCCTCGCTCGAGGGCCTCGAAACACCGGCGCTGGCCACGCTCTACGCGAAGGACGAAGCCCATCCCGTGCTGGCGACCGAGTTCACGCTCAACGGTCTGCGCTTTGCTTACGACGCGGCGTCCGGACAGAAGACCGGGGCTTTTCTGGACCAGCGGCTCAACTACGCGGTGGCGGCGGAGCATGCGCATGGGGAGGCGCTGGATGTCTGCACCTACCAGGGGGGCTTTGCCCTGCACCTGGCGCGACGTTGCACCCGCGTGACTGGCGTGGATGCCTCACGCGCCGCACTTGAGGTAGCAGAGCGCAATCTGGAGGTGAATCGCGACCGGCTCAGTGCCGAGGTGGATTGGGTGGAGGCGGATGCCTTCGAGTTGCTGCGTGCGTGGAGTGATTCCGGCACGCAGTACGACACCATCGTGCTGGACCCGCCCGCCTTCGCCAAGTCCAAACGCGCCGTCGAAGGCGCATTGCGTGGCTACAAGGAGCTGAACCTGCGCGCGCTGAAGATGCTGCGCCCGGGCGGGGTGCTGGTCACCTGCTCCTGCTCGCACCACATTTCTGCAGCCGACTTCACTGCCACCATCGCCGCTGCTGCTGCAGATGCAGGCCGCCACGTGCGCCTGCTGGAGCGCCGCGGAGCCGCGCCTGATCATCCCGCGGTGTTGACCATTCCTGAGACGGAGTACCTGAAATGTCTGATCTGCGCCGTCGATTAAGGCCAATCGCGACGGCTGGTCCGGCTTGATACTCGCCGCGGCTCTGCCGCAGCGCGTCTGGCTGATTACTGCCGCCTTCCTTGCCGGGGCGCTCAATGCTGTCGCCGGCGGAGGTTCATTCCTATCCTTTCCCGCGCTGTTGGGCGTGGGCGTGCTGCCCATTGCTGCGAATGCCACCAACACGGTTGCTTTATGGCCGGGCCAGTTGACCTCCATCGCAGCCTATCGCTCGGATCTCGCGGGGCACCTGCGCCTGCTGGTGCCAGTGTCCATCTCCGCGCTGGTGGGCGGGCTAGCTGGCGCCATCGTGCTGCTGCACACCGGCCAGGCCACGTTCCTGCGCCTGGTGCCGTGGCTGCTGCTGGTGGCCTCGCTCCTGTTTGCTGCCAGCGGGCCCATCTCCCAATGGATCGCAGGCCGGCGTGTCGGCTCGCCAGCAAAAAGCACCACGGAATATGGGCTGCTGTGCGCGGCAATCGTGGTTGTGTGCTTC